>CAYZZO010000011.1:1427-11143 GCA_964483075.1 uncultured Candidatus Saccharibacteria bacterium
TGCTTTAGGTTTAAACCTTTTACCATGCTCCATCAGGATACTCTTTAATCCCCTTATGTTTAAGAATATCCTCTTCATTTTCTCTGGTCTCATATCTCTCCGATATTTCTTTTTCGTGATTTTTAATGAAATTATCCACTATCTTTTCTATGTCACCTAATGGATTCTTATCTATCGATATTAATTCTATCTTCTCCGTTAGTGGCAATTTTAAGATGCGCCCTATATCAAACAATTTTTCAGATGTCACTCTTTTCTCGTTTTTCATTTTCGCGCTTCCTCCTTTTCATTTTATTGCCTCACTCCTTTTTGAAAATGATTACCTCGCTTTTATATATTTCTTTTTCTTTCTCTGGATGCATGTCAATAATAGCAAGTCCTTCTGGTTTTATTTTTCTGTACCTTACCTCTTCTCCTACCGTAAACCAAGAATCTTCTTCTAAAATAATATAGGTCATGTCTTCGAACATAATATATATTTGTTTTTTGTCAAAAGAAGACTCATAAGAACAATCATTTTCGTATTCTTCCAGTCTTGCCTTTTTTATGCTTACTGGGATTTTCTCCACAGAAAGTATCGTAAGCCAATCAAGAAGCGAATTCATTACAATTGGGTTGACGTATTTTGCCCAACCCAGTTTTCTTAAAACCCTTTCCAATGTTTCTTCCTTTTCATTCATCTCTCTCCTTTCTCTCGTCATTTCGCACCTCCTTATTCTACTTTTAAAGTACATTTTATTATATCGTTGCCCTTATGTTATTTTTAATTTACCACAATATTAAATTTTGTCAATTTTCCTTCGAGGATATAATAATATTTGATAAAGAATTAATAGTTGTTTTCGATGTTTTTCTTTCTTGAACGTTGTCGCAAGTTCGGGTCTCGTGGCAGGATTATTGTCACATCTTTTTTTGGAGGTTTAATTGTGTTATCATAAAAAATGAATATAATTGACTTTGAATTGCGAAACAGCTTAATTACTTTAGCCATTACAGTAGTCGCCGATCTTTTTGTATCGGGTAATGCCGTGGGCTTAATGCGTCAAAAGATATACGGTTATTGTATTCCAAGAGCACAATGGTTATTTCATAATTCAAAGATAGTTAAATATGAAAAAATATAATCCTCAAAAAATAGAGAGGAAATGGCAGAAGATTTGGGATGAAAAGAAACTTTTTCGTGCAAAAGACAGGTCCAAAAAAAAGAAGTTTTACTTGTTAGTTGAGTTTCCTTATCCTTCTGGCAGCGGTCTTCATGTCGGCCATTGTCGAAGCTATGTTGGATTGGATGTAGTGGCGAGAAAGAAAAGAATGGAGGGGTTTAACGTTTTGTTCCCGATGGGTTGGGACGCTTTTGGCTTACCTACCGAAAATTACGCTATTAAAACAGGGATTCACCCGATAATTGCCACTAAAAAAAATACGAATATCTTTAAGCGTCAGCAGAAGAATTTAGGACTTTCTTTTGATTGGAGCAGAGAAATAAACACTACAAATCCCGATTATTACAAATGGACTCAATGGATATTTTTACAGTTTTTTAAAAAAGGATTAGCTTATAAGGCAAGGATGCCTGTTAATTGGTGTCCTTCCTGCAAAATTGTTTTAGCCAACGAAGAAGTAATAAATGGAAAATGCGAACGTTGCGGGGCAGAAACGGAAAGGAGAGAAAAAGAACAATGGATGTTAAAAATTACCAAGTACGCGGAGAGATTAATAAATGACTTGTCTTTAGTTGACTATCCCGAACGAGTTAAAATATTGCAAAAAGACTGGATAGGGAAAAGCAGCGGTGTAGAGATTAATTTTCAAGTCTCAAGTTCGTTAGGCGAAAATAAATTCCAAATTCCAGTCTTTACCACCAGGCCGGATACCTTATTTGGCTGTACCTATTTAGTTCTTGCTCCCGAACATCCTGCTATAGAAAATTTAAAATCTCAAATATCAAACATCAAATTCGTAGAAGAATATGTTAATAAATCAGAGATGAAAGTAGAAAGAGAGAGAATTTCGGGGAAAAAAGAAAAGACAGGCATAAAGCTAAGAGGGGTTAAGGCGATAAATCCGATAAATGGCAGAGAGATTCCTATTTTCGTGGCCGATTATGTTTTGCCCAATTACGGAACGGGCGCTATAATGGCCGTTCCTTCCCATGATCAGAGAGATTTTGATTTTGCCAAAGAATATAACTTGCCGATTATTGAAGTCGTAAAACCGACTAAGAGAGAGGATAATGGTTTTTCCTCAATCGAAGGGAAAAGCAATTCTTATCGGGTATACGAGGGAGAGGGAATTTTGATTAATTCGGGTAGATTCACGGGAATGAAATCAGAGAGGGCGAAAGAGAAAATAGGCGAATATCTGATAAAAAGAAATTTAGCCAAGAAAACGATTCATTATAAATTAAGAGATTGGGTTTTTTCCCGTCAGAGATATTGGGGAGAGCCGATACCCATGGTTAAATGTGAAAAATGCGGCTGGGTGCCAGTTCCGGAAAAGGATCTACCAATAAATCTTCCAAAAGTTAAAGAATATAATCCTACGGAAAATGGGGAGTCGCCATTGGCAAAGGTTGAAAGCTGGGTAAATGTTAAATGCCCAAAGTGCGGAGGTCCGGCAAAAAGGGAAACAGATGTAATGCCTAATTGGGCGGGTTCTAATTGGTATTATCTTAGATATTGCGACCCTAAGGACAATAAAAAAATAGCCAGTCCGCGATTGCTTAAACATTGGATGCCTGTTGATTGGTATAACGGCGGCATGGAACATACTACCCTCCATTTGCTATATTCCCGCTTTGTTCATAAGTTTTTATGGGATATTGGCGCTATTCCGAAGATAATCGGGTCGGAGCCGTATAAAAAAAGAACCAGTCACGGAATGATTCTTGGAGAGGGAGGAATTAAGATGTCAAAATCAAAGGGCAATGTTATAAATCCCAACGAAGTTGTCAAAAAATATGGAGCAGATGCTTTAAGGGTTTACGAAATGTTTATGGGTCCTTTTGAACAAGCAATTCCCTGGGACACTAAAGGGCTAAATGGGTCAAAGAAATTTTTGGATAAGGTCTGGAAATTAGCAAATAAAAGAATTATTCTCCAGAAAGATGGTAGCGATAAGGTGTCAAGAAAAGAGAAAAATACTCGCTCTAAAGAGTTAAAAATTATTCTCCATAAGACGATTAAAAAAGTTTCCGAAGATATAAATCTGCTTAAACTTAACACGGCAATCAGTTCTTTGATGGAATTTTCTAATGCTTGGGCGAAAAATGAAAACTATTTAAGAGTAAAAGATTTTAAAAATTTTTTGAAAATTCTATCACCGTTTGCTCCCCATTTGACAGACGAATTATGGGAAAAAGCCGGCTTTAGGGGAATTTGTTCAAAAAATAGATGGCCTAAATATGAGCAGCGATTAATTGAAAGGAAAACAGTAATTTTAGTAATTCAGATTAACGGTAAAGTTCGCGACAAAGTAGAAGTAAAAATCGATATTACCAAAAAGGAGGCAGAGAAAATCGCTATTTCCCAGAAGAAAATAAAAAAATGGATTGGCGACAAGAAAATTAAAAAGGTAATATTTGTGCCGAAGAAATTGATTAATGTCGTAATATGATTAAAAAAGTAGTTATAGCAGCGGCTGGTGAGGGAACACGGATGCTTCATCTCACTAAAAATAAATCAAAACATCTTATCAAAGTTGGAAAAAGGCCGTTTTTGGCCTATTTACTTGATAATCTTTTTTTGGCCGGTTATAAGGACTTGATATTGGTTGTCGGATACAAAGAAGAATTGATAAAAGACTTTTTAGAAGAATATAAACCGCCTCTAAGAAGCTTAAGGAAAAGTCAGTATAAGATTAGAATGATTAGCCAGTATGAACTTTTAGGACCTAAAAGTAAGATATATGGGACAGCTTGTCCTCTAATGTGTGTTAAAGATATTGTTGGCAAGAATGATTTTTTATTTGTTGCTGGCGACAATCTCTACTCTCCTAATGATTTTAAATCTCTTAACACTAGCGGAAAGTATAACTTTGTTGCTGGAATTTATAACAAAAATCCGGAGAAATATGGAGTTTTGGTTGGAGATAATGGATTTTTAAAGAAGATTATCGAGAAACCGAAAAATTACGTCGGTAACATAATCAACACAAGTCTTTATAGATTTACTCCAGATGTTTTCAAAAAACTTTCAAGAATAAAAAAATCTCCAAGGGGGGAGTATGAAATTACAGACGTTATTAATCTTTTAGCGAAAGAAAAAAAAGTTAAAATTAAGAAAATTAAAGATTATTGGCTTGATTTCGGAAACCCAGCGGACATAATAAAGGTCTCTTGTTTCTTAAAATCTTTCCAAAAATTTAAAGAACTTTTTTGGAAGCAAAGATATTATAAAATTATTTCTTCCAGGTCGAGAGGAGCAATAGAAGAAACAGTGAAGTTCTTAGAAAGGGGACAAGTTGTTGTCTGCCCGACAGATACCGTTTATGGTCTTTTGGCTGACGCTACTAACGATAAAGCGGTTGAAAAGATTTTTGAAATAAAAAAGAGAAACAAGAAGAAGGCAATCCCCATTTTTATAAAAGACGTAGAAATGGCGAAAAAAATTGCTAAAATAGATAAGGATATGGAGGGATTTTTAGAAGAAATATGGCCAGGGAAAATTACAGTTGCTTTGGAAAAAAAAGAGAGGTCGGGATTACCGAAATTATTGTTTGGGGGAAAAAAGACAATTGGTTTGAGGGTTCCTAATTACAAATTGATTAAGCAAATAATCGAAAAAATAAACAGGCCTTTAACTGGCACTTCGGCTAATATTTCCGGAAATCCGTCTTCTACAAAAATCAAAGAGGTTTTAAGGCAATTCGAAAAAGGAGAAGTTAGGCCAGATTTAATTTTAGACGGAGGAGATTTAGCGAAAAGTTTTCCCTCAACGGTTGTTGATTTTAGCGGGAGAAAACCAAAAATTGTGAGAAAAGGGAAGTAGGAAAAATTTTTAATTTTTAAAAATATGGAACTTCAAAAAGTTGATTCAAAAATAGCAGAACTTATCGAAAAAGAAAGAGAAAGACAGGAAAGTACTTTGGAAATGATTCCTTCTGAGAATCATACCTCAAAAGCGGTGCGCGAGGCGTTGGGCTCGGTTTTAACCGATAAGTACGCCGAGGGATATCCGGGGAAAAGGTATTACGCCGGTTTGAAGTTCTACGATGAAATTGAGGAAATTTGTCGCCAGAGAGCAAAGAAACTTTTTAAGGTGCCATACGTTAATGTTCAGCCATACTCCGGCTCACCGGCAAACCAAGCAGTTTATTTTTCTGTTTGCAAGCCAGGAGATACAGTGATGGGAATGTCTCTTCCCCAAGGAGGACATTTAACCCATGGCTGGAAAGTAAACTTTTCCGCTAAATATTATAATTCTGTCCAGTATGGCGTGGATAAAAAGACAAGTTTACTGGATTATAAGCAAATAGAGAAAATTGCCAAAAAGGAAAAACCAATGCTTATTTGGGTTGGAGCTACTGCCTATCCTCGTATTTTTAATTGGAAAAAATTAGGAGAAATTGCCGACGCTGTTGGCGCTTACCTTTCCGCTGATATTTCTCATATAGCTGGTTTAGTTGCTGCTGGCGTTCATTCTAGTCCTGTTCCTTATGTTCATATTGTTACTGCTACTACCCACAAAACATTAAGAGGGCCAAGGGGGGCAATAATAATGGTTACTAAAAAGGGGTTAAAAAAAGATTCAATCCTTGGGAAAAAAATTGACCAAGCGGTTTTTCCAGGGCTTCAAGGAGGACCTCATGAGAACAATATTGCCGCCATAGCTGTTGCTTTAAAAGAAGCGTCAAATCCGTCATTTAAAAAATATGGCAAACAAGTAGTGAGGAATAGCAAAGTGCTAGCAAAGCGTCTTATTGAAAATGGATTTAATTTAGTAACTGGCGGAACAGACAATCATTTAATATTAATTGACTTAAGAAATAAAAAAATTTCAGGGAAAGAAGCGCAAGAAAGATTAGAAAAAGCAAATATTATAACTAATAAAAATACTATTCCTTTTGATTTAAATTCTCCGTTTAATCCTTCTGGACTAAGAATTGGGACGCCAGCAGTTACTACTAGGGGAATGAAAGAAAAAGAAATGGAAAAAATATCTTTTTGGATTTCAGAAGTAATTTCTAAACCAAAAGCATATTTAAAAGTTGGGAAAGAGGTTAAAAATTTTTGCAAGAGATTTCCTTTGCCCTAAACCTAAGAAACGCAAAGCGGTTCAGAGATTCCGCTAAAGCTGTATAGTCCAGCAAAAAATTAACATAGGATGTGTGTTTTTGTAGAATTTATTATGAAAATTCTTGATGGAAAAAAATTATCTGAGGAAATTTTGGAAAACCTTTCCAAAGAGAAAAAAAGAAAACGGTTAAAATTAAAGTTGGCCGTGATTTTAGTGGGTGAGAATCATGCGTCAAAAGTTTTTGTTAAAGAGAAAGAAAAGGCCTGCCAAAAAGTGGGAATTGATTTTCAATTATTTAAATTTTCCTCAAAAATTAATTCAAAGAGATTCAAAAAGGAAATAAAAAAAATCAGTAAAACCGCCAATATAAAAGGTGTAATTATTCAACTGCCATTGCCTAAAAACTTTAATAGCCAGGATTTTTTAAACCTTATCCCGCCGGAAAAAGATATAGACGTATTAACAGAAACAAACATAGGAAAATTTTATAACGGCAGTTTATCTATTTCTCCTCCGGCCGTAGGCGGAATAAAAAATCTTTTAGAAAAATATAAAATTTCTCTCAAGGGGAAAAATATAGTTTTAGTAGGAGCGGGAAAATTAGTTGGAATGCCTATTTCTCTTTGGCTTATGAAAGAAAAAATAAGTTTTTCTATCATTGATAAATTTACAAAAAATATTTCTTTTTTTACTAAAAAGGCGGATATTATTATTTCGGGAGTGGGAAAACCAGAATTTATTACCGGGAGCATGGTGAAAAAAGGAGTAGTTGTGGTCGATGCAGGCGTTTCCCGAAAAGGAAAAAAAATCGTCGGTGATATTAATTTTAAAAATGTTTCTCAAAAAGCAAGCTATATTACTCCTATTCCCGGCGGAGTGGGGCCTATGACTGTCGCCTGCCTGCTGAAGAATTTAGTAGAGCTTGCTACTGATAAAAATTAAAAATTAGGATTTTAATGTGGCAAAAATTTTGTGATTTTGAGGTTTTTGTCGCCTTAGTTTTAAGATGGATTTATATCTATTTCATTCAATCAATCAGTTTGCTTTTAAAAACTTTTGGCTTGATATTTTAGGTAAGTTTTGCGCTCAATACCTCGGATATGTTTTAATTCTTTTTTTGTTACTTTTTTTAGCCGTAAATTTTAGGAAATATTGGAAGATGGTTGTTTATGCGATTGTTTCCGCTATTTTGGCAAGATTAGTCTTTGTTGAGATTATCCGCTGGCTTTTTCCCCGGCAAAGACCTTTTATGACCGATAACAATGTGAACCTGCTTTTAAATCACTACGCTTCGTCTTCTTTTCCTTCTGGTCATGCTGCTTTCTTTTTTGCTATTTCCACGATTGTTTATTTTTACAATAAAAAGGCGGGGATATGGTTTTTAATCGGTAGTTTTTTGATTATTATAGCAAGGGTTTTTGTTGGCGTTCATTGGCCGTCAGACGTAATAATGGGAGCTCTTGTCGGCGCACTTTCCGGCTGGTTGGTTTTTTCTTTCTTAAAAAAATAAAGAATAATATAAAAAAGCATTGAAAGGTTTTTCCTTCCAATGCTTTTTATATTGAACAAAAAATAGTGGAAAATGGTGAAGGTCTGATCTCCGCCATTTTCCGGATAACTTTTTGTTATTCGGAAAAGAGTTTTTTGCGATTTTTTATATATCCGGTTATTGCGTCGATTAACATTATCAAAATTACCAGCAATAGAATTACGATAGCTTTATGGGTTACCCAAAAAGCGTTGATGTCTATCCAAGCATTATAAGAGAGTCTGTCAATCCAATTATAGTCAACCGAGTGAATTTTTACCACTTTTTTCTTAACATTGTCTCCATTAACGCTTACTTTTATGTAATGATGGAAATAATGGCTTGGATTTGTTCCCCACAAAGGGGCGCCGGCGCCAGCAGTGATAATATAATTCACGCCGTTTATTGTTTCGTCCCAATAACCGTGAATGTGGGAACAAAAAACAATATCCGGTTTGTATCTTTCCATTAAATTCATAAATTCTGTGGCATTGTTTTTATCTGATAACGAGTGGGCGGCGTGAATGCTGTCTCTTCGCGGATCAAAAGGAGGCACGTGCATAAAAACAAACCTATGGCGATAATTTCTTTGTAGTTGCTCTTCCAGCCATTTCATTTGGGCGTTGTCAATTCTTTTTTCATTGGAATCGTTTAAAACAATAAAAAGGGAATTCCCGTAGCTAAAAGAATAATATAATTTGCCAAAGATGTCGAAATAGTTTCCCGGCCCCCCGTCTTCAATTTCATGATTGCCGATGGCGACAAGAAAAGGAGTTTTTTCTTTTTTAATTGTATTGTAAAATATTCTATATTTTTCTTTTGCGCTGTCATAAACTAAATCGCCGTCATCAATTGCAAAAATACAATGACTTTTGTCGACATCTTTTAGAATTTTTCCGAACACCTTGAAACCATTTTTATTGTCGCCCATTACAATAAAACTGAAATTATTAGAAGAAGGGAGAGCATTGATTCTATCGATTTGTTTCTGATTGTAATCGCCTGGCCCAATTGGCAAAAACTCATTTAAGCCAATTATTGTTAATAGAATAACGATAGCAGCCAAGGCTATTATGTGCCGTTTTTTCCCTAAAAAAATTTTTTTAATTTCCATAAAATTTAAATAAGAATTTTATTTGATTAGTGCTCATAATTTGTGCCGCGGGTGGGACTCGAACCCACACGGGATTGCTCCCATACGATTTTGAGTCGTACGCGTAAACCAGTTCCGCCACCGCGGCATAAAATTGCTTGATGTGATTAGAGTTTAGTTTCTTTTTTTAGATTTTCTAAAGTGATTCTGGTTCTAATTCTACCTTTTTCAACTAATTTTATCAAAAATTGTTCAATTTTGCAATTTGGATATATAACATTATCTTATTTTAAATCTTGTTAACAATCCCCAATAATTGGCGGCCGTCAATTATTGGGGATTGTTGTGGCTTTAAAATCGCATTCAGGGTTTGAGCACTTGATTTGTTTCTTTTTTGTTTCAACTAGGAGCGAGCCGCATTTAGGGCATTTTTCTCCCGTTGGCTTATCCCATAAAGCGAAATCGCATTTTGGGAATTGATTGCAGCCAAAAAATATTTTTCCCTTTTTGGTTCGCTTTTCAACTATTTCTCCTTCACCGCATTTAGGGCCTTTTATATTTAATTTATTATCTTTTAATGGTTCTGTATAGCGGCATTTTGGAAAAGCGGAGCAAGCGTAGAATTTTCCAAATTTTCCCAGTCGAATTATTAAAGGCGAGCCGCATTTAGGGCATTTTTTATTAGTTGGTTTTTCGGTAAATTCTTTTTTTGATACCTCTTCATATTTTTTTTCTAAATTTTTTTCAAAGGGATTATAAAAATCTTGACAGACTTTAGTCCATTCCTCTTTTCCCTCTGCAACCTTGTCTAAATTTTCTTCCATTGTCGCTGTAAATTTTATATCGACAATTTCTGGAA
>CAYZZO010000012.1:0-7988 GCA_964483075.1 uncultured Candidatus Saccharibacteria bacterium
GAATACACCAAATCCGGTTGTTGATGAGACTACTATTCGTTACCAGATTCCATCGAAATTATCTGTTACCCTGAATATTTATAATGTCTATGGTGAAAAAGTGGTTACACTTGTTGATGTCGTTCAGGACAGGGGGGAATACGAGGTAAACTGGAATCCTCATGGTTTTGCCAAAGGGGTGTATATTTATGAATTGCGTGCAGGAAATTCCAGATTGACCAAAAAACTTCTTTTTCCTTATAAAAAAAACTTCTATCTCCTTTGATTTTCAAAAAAGCTAATCCGCCCAATAGAAGAATAAGAGGAATAATAAAAATCGACTCGCCTATCAGAAAATTACCTCCTCTCATAAAAATTTCTCCCGCTTCCCCTGCTTTTCTAAAAAAACTCAAAGAAATAAGAACTGCCAATAATATCATTGAAACGCCTAAAATTATCTGTTTAGTTTCGGCAGGCAGGACAAATCTTTCTGAATTTCTTTTCTCCTTTTTTGGCTTATTCTTAAATTTTCCCTTTTTTTTCTTGCTCATATATATTCCATTATAAGAAAGTTAGCTAAAAGATTCAACCTCTCGCATAAAATAAAAAGCGCGCAAGAATATTTCTTGCGCGCTTTTAAAAAATCTAGAGATTATGTTTAACTATGTAGAAAATTTAATCTTTTTTAAATCCTGTCCCAGCCGGAATTAATTTTCCGATAATCACGTTTTCTTTTAGTCCTCTTAATTTATCTTCCTTCCCCTCAAGAGAGGCCTTGATTAAAACTCTGGAAGTTTCCTGGAAAGAGGCAGAGGATAAAAATGAATCCGTAGTTAAAGAGACCCTTGATATTCCCAGCAAAACAACAGCGCCTTTTGCTATGTTCTTTTTTTCTTTCTCTAATTTTTCGTTTTCCTCGATAAATCTGGCTTTCTCGACAATCTCTCCGATTATAAAGGGGCTGTCTCCCGGCTCTTTTATCTTTATCCGAGAAAACATCTGGCGGACTATTGCTTCTATATGCTTGTCATGGATAAAAGCGCCCTGAGAAACATAAATTTTTTGTATTTCATTTAAAATATATTTTTGGGTTTCTTCTTTCCCTTTTGTTTTAAAAATATCTTTTAGGTCCAAACTTCCCTCGCAAAGCTGATCTCCCCTTTTAATAATCTGCCCTTTTTCCACCAAAACAACTGATTTAGAGGGTAAATTATACTCAATAAATTCTTTTTCCTTGCCTGTTTTAGTTTTTGTTTTAGATTTAGCGTCAGGATTGTCTCCTTTTGCTATTTCCTCTTTTGTTATCGGTTTTATTCTAACTACTTTTTCTGGCGTTACTTCTAAAACTTTTCCGTCAACAAGGGAAATTTCCGCTCTTCCCCCAGGAATACGTGCCTCAAAAATCTCCTGCACTCTTGGTAGGCCCTGAGTGATATCTCCTCCACTCGCTACGCCCCCAGAATGAAATGTTCTTAAGGTAAGTTGAGTCCCAGGCTCACCAATAGCTTGGGCAGCAATTACACCCACTGCTTCTCCTAAATCGACTAATTTATCGTGTCCAAGGTCCCAACCATAACATTTTCGACAAACGCCTCGGATAGACTTACAAGAAAGAGGAGACCTTACTCTAATTTTTTCAAGTTTTTCACTCTCTATTTCCCTAGCCGCGTCCCAATTGACTATTTCTCCCTTTTTAAGAATTAACTTATTTTTCTCTTTCTTTGATTTAACATCCTCTAATACGACCCTGCCGATAATTTTATAAATAAAATTCTGTCCCAAATCATCAGCCTCTTTTCTTAATAATTCAATTCCCACTTGGTCGCCACAATCTTCTTCTGAAACCACTAAATCGTGGGCAACATCAACAAGGCGCCTAGTTAAATATCCAGCGCTCGAAGTTCGAAGAGCAGTATCGGCTGTTCCTTTTCGCGCCCCATGAGTGGAGATAAAATACTCCAAAACATCAAATCCCTCTTTAAAAGAATGCTTTATAGGCATTTCAATAATCTGGCCAGACGGATTAATAACTAGCCCCTTCATTCCCGCCATCTGAACTGGTTGCATCCAAGAACCCCTGGCGCCAGAATCTATCATTGAAAATACCGATCCTTCTTCGGGCAATGTTTTTGGGATAATTTTTTCCAGTTCTGATTTTGCTCTTGTCCAAACCTCAATTACTTTACTTGTTTTTTCCTCTTTAGAAAGAAGTCCCTTTTTGAAATAGCCATTAACCAGATTAATCTCTTTTTCCGCCTTTTCCATAATTTCTTTTTTTTCTGGGGGGATAATTAAATCGTTCATACCCCAAGTTACGCCAGATACGGTGGCCATCTCAAACCCTAAATTCTTGATTCTATCTAACGCTATCTCAACTTCTTTCTGGCCGTATTTATCAATCATCTCGCTTACTATTTTCTCTAGTTTTTTGGAGTTAACCTTTTCGTTGAAGAAAGGATAACCGTCAGGCAAAGTTTCATTGAATAAAACCCTCCCAAGGGATGTTTCCATTAACTCTTTTTTCTCTTTTCCTTTACCGTCCTTACTAAATATATATACTTTTATTTTTTCTTTTAGGCTTAAGAATCCTAATTCGTGGGCCAAAATCGCCTCCTCCTTACTGGAAAAAATCTTTTCCCTTCTCGCTCCTTCTTCTCTTCCAATTTGATCATTGCTCGTCTCTTTAGATTTATTTCCTTCAGAAGTCCGGGGGTCGATTTTAGTCAACCAATAACATCCGAGAACAATATCTTTAGTAGGAGTAACGACAGGCATACCACTCGCCGGTTTTAATAAATTTAAGGAGGAAAGCATGAATTTTTTTGCTTCATCTTGCGCTTTGTCGCTTAAAGGAAGATGAACGGCCATTTGATCGCCATCAAAATCCGCATTAAAAGCCTTGCAAACCATCGGATGCAAGTGAATTGATTCTCCTTCCACTAAAAGCGGTTGAAAGGCCTGAATGCCTAAGCGGTGAAGAGTTGGAGCCCTGTTTAAAAGAACTACTTTGTCCCTTACCACTTCTTCTAAAATAGTCCAGACTTCATCTATCTGCTGTTCTATTAATTTTCCTGCCCCTCTTACATTATAGGCAAGCTCTTTCTCTAAAATTTTTCTAATAATAAACGGCTTAAATAGCTCTAAAGCCATTTTTTTAGGAATCCCGCACTGATGAAGTTTTAACTTCGGTCCGACAACAATGACCGACCTTCCCGAATAATCAACTCTTTTCCCTAAAAGATTCTGTCTAAATCTCCCGTGTTTTCCCTTTATAATATCGGCTAAGGACTTTAATAGTCTTCTTCCTCCAGTCGTCGCTGTCGTCAAAATCCCTTTTCTCATACTGTTATCAATTAAGGCGTCAACCGCTTCTTGAAGCATTCTTTTCTCGTTCCTGACAATAACCTCAGGAGCGTCAATTTCCAATAAATATTTTAGGCGATTATTGCGATTAATTACTCTCCTGTAAAGGTCATTCAGGTCGGAAGAAGCGTAACGGCCGCCATCTAGCTGGACCATAGGTCTCAAGTCAGGAGGAAGAACGGGCAAAACCGTTAAAAACATCCATTCTGGCCTAATTCCAGCATCAACCATTCCCTCTAACAGTTTTAATCGCCTTAAGAGTTTGCGCCTGTTTACAGCTGTCTCTTTTTCCGCTTTTTGCTTAAGCTCTTTAATTTCTTTTTTTAAATCGATTCCCTCGAAAATACCCCTTAACACCTCCGAACCGGTACCTGCTTCAAAAACCTCTCCGCATTTCAGGGAATAGTTGTAATATTCCACTTCAGAAAGTATTTTTAACTTCTTAATTCTTGAAATATCTTCCACCGCTTTATTGGCTGCTATTTTAAGGCTATCTAATGATTTTTTTAACTCCTTTTTGTTATCAATCCTTGCTTTCTCTTCTTTTATCTTTATCTCGTATTCTTTCTTAATTTTGCTCTTCACCCTACTCTTCGCTTCTTCGTCAACAGAAGTTACAATATAGGCGGAGAAATAAATAACTTTCTCTAGCTGTTGCATCGGTATATCCAAAACCATTCCTATTCTTGAAGGAATACCTTTTAAAAACCAAATATGAGAAACGGGACAGGCTAATTCTATGTGCCCCATTCTTTCCCGCCTCACCAATGATTTTGTCACCTCAACTCCACACCTGTCGCAGACTACGCCTTTGTAGCGAACGCCTTTATATTTTCCGCAATAGCATTGAAAATCTTTCGTCGGGCCAAAAATTTTCTCACAAAAAAGTCCGTCTTTTTCGGCGCGCTGAGTTCTATAATTAATAGTCTCTGGCTTTGTTACTTCACCATGGCTCCATCTTAAAATATCTTCCGGCGAAGCAATTTTTATTCTTATTGACTCAAGGTTTGTTACTCTCATATATTTTTATTTTTTTTTCGGCTTCTTTTCTTTTACCTCCACGCTTAAACCAAGTGATTTTAACTCTGCAACCAATAAATTAAATGACGCGGGGACGCTTGGATTTTTAATTTCTTCCCCCTTCAAGATTGAATCGTAAGCAACAGCTCTTCCCGTGACATCATCTGATTTTATCGTAAGCATCTCTTGAAGGACGTTAGCGGCGCCGTAGCCCTCTAACGCCCAAACTTCCATTTCTCCAAATCTCTGGCCGCCAAACTGAGCCTTTCCTCCTAAGGGTTGCTGAGTGATAAGAGAATAAGGACCAATAGATCTCGTATGAATTTTGTCTTCGACCATATGTATCAGTTTTATTATATACATATAACCGACTGTAATTCTTTCGGGGAAAAGAAGACCTGTTCTTCCGTCGTATAGTTTGAGCTTTCCATCCTCCGGTAATCCCGCTTTTTTTAATTCTTCCTTGATATCTTTTTCTTTTGCTCCCGACATAGAAGGAGTAACTGCGATATAATTTAATTTTTTAGCCGCTAATCCCAAATGAGTTTCTAATATTTGGCCGAGATTCATTCTCGAGGCAACGCCAAGAGGATTAAGTATAATATCTACCGGGGTACCATCTTCTAAAAACGGCATTTCTTCCACGGGAACAACCTTAGATATGCATCCCTTATTTCCATGCCTGCCTGATAACTTATCTCCTGATTGAATTTTTCTAATAACAGCCAACTCAACCTCAATTCTCTTTATGACGCCAGGACTTAACTTATGTCCTTTCTCCCTAGAAAAAATCTTCACGCCAACTACTCTTCCTCTTTTTCCATGTTCCATTAACAAGGAGTTATCTTTGACATCTCTTGCTTTTTCTCCGAATATAGCGCGAAGTAATCTTTCTTCAGCAGTTAAGCCGGCTTCTCCCTTGGGGGAAATTTTCCCGACTAAGATGTCGTTTGGTCTGACCTCAGACCCAATACGGATAATTCCCTCCTCGTCAAGGTTGCTTAATTTTTCCTCTGAAACATTAGGGATGTCACAAGTTGTTAGTTCTGGTCCCAATTTTGTCTCTCTCACGTCACAAATAAAATTCTCAATGTGAATAGAGGTAAAATAATCTTCCTGGACTAATCTTTCCGATACAATTATCGCATCCTCGTAATTTAGCCCTTGCCAGGAGAGAAAAGCAACTAAAATATTATGGCCTAAAGCAAGACGGCCTTGCGAAATCGAACCGCCATCGGCTAAAATATCTCCTTTCTCAACTCTTTCTCCTTTCTTAATAATCGCTCTTTGGTGAAAACAGGTATATTGGTTCGTCTTTGTAAAGTTTTTTAAATAATATTTATCTATTTTCCCACCTTCTCGCTTTACTGCTATGTGGTTAGCATCAACCTCGTTAATAATACCGCCCTCTTTGCAAATTATTTCCTGTCCTGAATCTCTAGCCACCCTCTCCTCTAATCCAGTAGAAACTAAAGGAACTTCCGGTTTAACTAAGGGAACAGATTGGCGCTGCATATTCGAACCCATAAGGGCTCTGTTTGCATCATCGTTTTGCAGAAACGGGATAAGAGAGGTAGCGATAGAAATAAACTGTTCCGGCGAAACATCAACAAAATCAACCTTCTCTTTATCTATTAAGCCCGGATATCCTTTTATCCTTGCTTCAACCCTTTTATGAACGATATTTCTTTTCTCGTCGACAGCAACGCTTCCTGAAGCAATATTATATTTTTCTTCTTCGAAAGCGTTAAGGTATTGGACCTTAGAGGTTAATTTTCCTTTTTCAACCTTAAAATATGGCGTTTCAAGGAAACCATAAGCATTAACTTTTGCAAAGGCGGCAAGGTGGTTAACTAACCCGATATTTGGACCTTCTGGCGTCTGAATTGGGCAAATTCTTCCGTAGTGAGAAGGCTGAACATCTCTTACTTCAAATCCCGCTCTTTCCCTAGTTAAGCCACCTGGTCCGGTAGCAGATAATCTTCTTTTATGTTCTAATTCTGCTAAAGGATTTTGATTATCCATAAATTGGCATATCTGGGAAGCCATAAAGAATTCTCTTACGACTGACATTAATGGACGGGCATTAATAAGTTGAACGGGAGCTAAGTCATGCGCCTCTAAGGTTGACATCCTGTCTTTGACTATTCTCTCCATTCTCATTAATCCAATCCTCATCCTGTTTTGTAAAAATTCTCCAACAGTCCTCACTCGACGATTACCTAGATGGTCAATTTCGTCTGGCTTGCTTTCTGGCGTATTATTAAGACGAATAATTTCACGCATTACGGCTACAATGTCATCGGGGGTCAAAACCCTGTCTTCTACGGTAATTTTATCTTCAAAACCTTTTTTATTTCTTTTTTCTCCCAATTCGGGGATACGCTGCAGTATCCTCCATCGACCAACTTTCGATAAGTCGTATCTGTCGAAATTGAAAAAAGTATTATCAACTAATTCTTTAGCCGTATCGGGCGTAACTAAATCTCCTGGCCTTAATCTTTTATAGATTTCAACTAAAGCGTCTCCTGGATTTTCGGCAAAATCTTTCTCTAGGGTTTTTTCAATATAACTTATCTTTTCGCCTTTTGCCGAAGAGGTGTTATTCTTCTCGATGTCTGAAAATGCTTTTTTAACCTGCCCGTCGTCCCATCCCTTAAATGCTTTGAGTAAAGTAGTCGCTGCCACTTTTCTTTTTCGGTCAATTTTTACTCCTATAAACCCTGTCGCCTCTGTCTCAAATTCAAGCCAAGCTCCCCTGTTGGGAATAATTTTTGCTCCGAAATACTTTTTTCCATGGACTGTTTGGGCGGTAAAAAAAACGCCGGGAGAACGGATGAGCTGAGCAATCGTTACCCTTTCAATCCCATTAACAACAAAAGTTCCCCTTTCTGTCATTAAGGGGAAATCTGTTAAAAAAACTTCTTGTTCTTTAGTTTCTTTTGTCTTTAAATTTACCAACTTCGTCATCACCCGTAAGGGCGCTTCATAAGAATCATTGTTTTCTTTTGCTTCTGAGTCTGTGCTGTACTTTGGCTTGCCAAGATTGTAACCGATAAACTGAAGTTCAAATTCTTTTTTAGTATAATCGCGAATAGGAAAAGTTTCGGAAAAAACGTCTTTTAATCCTTCTCCCCAGAACCATCGCCAACTTTCTTTTTGAAGAGATAATAAATACGGTAAAGGCAAAGAAATCTTTGATTTAGAAAAATCTTTGATTTTCATTTGAAACTAAAAATTATCCTTTATGAGGGTGGAACATTAAACCTAATGCGTAATAATCATTCCACTGCTTACCCACAGTGCTACGGTGTTACAAGCGAAAAACTTAATTTTGGCCGCAAATTGTTCAGAGTTCATCAATATATATTATCATATTATGTTTCCTGCTTTCTTCACAATTTCCGCTCAAAATTTCTACATTTCGTTACAAAAAATTATTATGCGTTAGGTTTACTTCCTTAAGTTTTATGAAAAAAAGTAAAACACTAAGACAGCAAGAGAAAGATGTTCCGAGAGAACATCTTTTAATTGCGTAAAATTAAGAAAGCAGGATTCAAATCCCGTTTCTTTTAATTTCAATAATACTGATTCTATCTTTTTTTAAAAAATCTGTCAAGGAGAAA
>CAYZZO010000012.1:8088-10341 GCA_964483075.1 uncultured Candidatus Saccharibacteria bacterium
AATTCTTTTATCGCTTTATTGTTGTCTCCAAGATGATTATAAGTTAAGCCAAGAAAATACAAAGCATTGGCGTAGTTCGAATTCAAAGAAACTGCTCTTTCAAGCTCTCCTTTTGCTTTCTCATAATTTTTGTTCTGATAATAAGTTAATCCCAACTGAAAAGCGAGACCAACGTCAAGGGGAGCCAAACTTCTTGTTGTTTCTAATCTTTCAATTGCCTCTTTTTCTTTACCTTCCGCCCGATAAACCATCGCTAATTGGAAATTAGCAGGGGCATAATCAGATTTTAACTTAATCGCTTTTTCAAACTGCTCTTCTGCTTTCCGTAAAGTATTTATTTTCTCTGTTTTTTTGTCTTTGGGCAATAGAGACGATTCTTGAAAAAGAACAATACCTTCGCGAGTATGGAAATAGGGATTAGTCGGCTCTAGTTCTGAAGCAGTTTCATACGACTTCATTGCCCAACTGTCCACTCCTCCTATCACCCCTATAAGGTTTTCGTAGATAAAACCACGCACCGACCAATTAGCAACATTTTTGGGGCTTATCTCTGCTGCCGTCTTAATAGCGTTCACAGAATTTTGGATATAAGATTGGATTTGTTTGTTGGCGTTATCTTTAGATAAACCTTTCCTCTGAAGAGTTTTCTTTATCATCCGAAGATTAAGTTGCGATAATTGGCGCCAATATATATCTACTTTTGGGTTTAATCTTGTTGCTTTCCCTGTATATTGAATCGCCTCCTTGACTTTATTTTGTTGCAAAGCATTTATTCCTTTTTGGTAATCCGCTGAAGCGATATATCTTTGCCCTTCGAGAATAAAAATCCCCAAGCTAAAAACTAAAAGCAAAGTAAATACAAAAGTAACCGATAATGCTGCCATAGAAGACGGCTTAAGCAGAAACTCCTTTCTGGGAGAAATTAAAGCGACAAATCCAGCCAAAAATAAAAAATAAATAAAAATTAAAGACGTGTTGAAGCTATAGAAAAAATAGCTGACGGTTAAAACAAGAAAGCTAATAAAAATCCCCGCGCCAAATGTCCAAAAAAATCCTTCGTCTTTTTTTTCTAATTTTTTTGAGGCGCTATCTGCTATTTCTTTGTCCTTAATTGCTAAGTTTTCGTTTTCCTTATTTTTTTGTCCGAAGAAAAGAGACTTTATCCCATAGTAAATGAAAAGAATTATTAAAAAGAGAAAAGAAAGCCCGCCTAATATTCCCGTAGTAGTCAACCCATTCAAAAATTCTGAACTGCTTTTGGAAAACCTTACGTACCATAGACGGCTTTTGTTAAAATCTACGCTTTTATACTTTGAAAAATCGAATATAAAAGTCCCAGGACCACTGCCAAGAACAGGATTTTCTTTTAACGCTTCTTGGGCGATATTTATGCTTGACCTCTGGCTTAGAGATAATTCAGGCGACACATTGACAATGCCGAAAATCTGAAATCTTAAAAAAATAAAAATAAAAGAAACGGCTAACAAAGTCATCGGCAGTGTCAGCCAGCGACTATCAAAGAGATCTCTTTTCTGAATTATGATAGTCATAATCAAAATGGAGCCAATAATTACCAGCCACCAGGCGATTGTGGAATTAATTAAAATTAAAAAAAAGATACTTAGAGCAATACTTACGATAGAAAAAATCTTTAATATTTTTTTCTTTGTTTTTATAAGAGTAAAAAGAAGAAGGGGCAATAAGGAAGCAGCAAAAACGGCTAAAGACCCCTGAGATCCAATAGTGTTAAAAGAAGACGTTTTGCTAAAGTTAAATGGCAGTAAAAACTTGCCGAAAAGCTGGAACACTCCGAAAAGGACTGCTAAAAACCCAGAAAAAGTTAAAACAGTAAATAGAGAAAACAGTTCTTTTTTTTTGAAAGTATTAGTTATTATGAAGTAAAGCAAGACAAGAGAAAGCATGGTAAGCAAGCTTCCTGAGCTTAATTGCGGCCATCCCCAAAAACTGCCATATGGATATAAAGAGAACAAAGTGGAGGTAAGTAGAACTAAGAATAAAACGAGAACAGGGATATGAACCCAGCTAAAGGTAAAACTGATTTTTCCCGAAATAAGTATTTTTAGAAGCCAGGCAAAAAAGGCAATAAGAACTAAAAATACAAGCAATGCTTGCTTATTAAAATCAAGTATATTTCCTGTCCAAGGAAGGAAGAAAATAGGAAGAAGAAAAACCAATAAAAAAATGCTTACCTTATAAGTCCTTTCACAGTTTTTTATATAGTCTATTGATTTA
>CAYZZO010000013.1:0-9266 GCA_964483075.1 uncultured Candidatus Saccharibacteria bacterium
GGGCATGCCAGGGATCGAACCTGGGACTTCCACTTTATAAGAGTGGCGTTCTACCGCTGAACTACATGCCCACCAAATGATTATTAATTTATAAAAAGAAGTGGTAAATATATACAGAACTTCATTTATATTTTTTAATGAGAGTTCTGAATATAAGAGTGATGCTCTACCGCTGAGCTACACGCGCGGAATTTACTTTACTTTTTTTATTTTTACTCCTAAAGAAGCGTGAGCCTTTTTAATTTGTTGGGGTTTTGATTTCTTGGGGGAGAATTTAGTTTTCTTGTTTTTTCTTATCAATCCTTCAAATTCCTTTCTCTCGATTGTTTCCTTTTCAATTAACGCCTTGGCAACCCTATCAAGAACTTTCTTCCTTTTCGTTAAAATCATTTTAGCCATCTTTTCACCTGTTTTTATTAATTTTTCAATTTCTTTATCAATTTTTACTGCTATTTCTTCGGAATAATTTCTCTCTTCGGAAATTTCTTTTCCTAAAAACGTTAACTCTTCTTTCTCACCGAACGATATTGGCCCCAACGAAGACATGCCATATTCTTTAACTAATTTTCTAGCTAAATCAGACGCTTTTTCCAAATCGTTTGAGGCGCCAGTTGTTACTTCTCCAAATTTTAATTCTTCAGCAGAGTATCCACCGAGCAGGGTTGCGATTTCAGCGAGAAATTCCTTTTTTGTTTTCATTCTTTTCTCTTCAGATGGCATTTTAAGGGTGTAGCCAGCAGCCATTCCTCTGGCAATTATAGAAATTTTTCTTATTGGCTCCGTTCCTGGCAGAAAAGAGGAGACTAAAGCGTGTCCTGCTTCGTGAAAAGCAGCAATTTCTTTTTCTTTTTCCGAAAGAATATGACTTTTTCTTTCAGGCCCCAATAAAACTTTTTCAATTGATTCCAAAAAGTCTATTTGGTAAATTTTGTCTTTATTTCTTTTTGCCGCCAAAAGAGCTGCTTCATTAGCTACATTAGCTATATCAGCGCCGGAAAATCCCGGCGTTCTTTCGGCTATCTCCCTAGGGTCAAAATCTAAAGATAATGGTTTTTTTCTTACATGGATTTTTAATATATCTTCTCTGCCCTTAATGTCGGGAAGGTCTAAAACCACCTTTCGATCAAATCTTCCCGGACGAAGAAGAGCTGGGTCTAAAACATCCGGGCGGTTTGTAGCAGCAAGAACTATGACGTTCGTGTCTCTTTCAAATCCGTCCATTTCTACTAAGATTTGATTTAGTGTTTGTTCTCTTTCGTCATGTCCTCCTCCGATTCCAGCGCCGCGTCGTCTGCCAATAGCGTCTAGTTCGTCTATGAAAATTATAGAAGGGGCTGCTTTTTTAGCAGTTGAAAATAAATCACGTGTTCTTGCCGAACCGACTCCGACAAACATTTCAACAAATTCCGATCCGGCAATTGAAAAAAATGGAACACCTGCTTCTCCGGCTGTTGCTCTTGATAGAATAGTTTTTCCAACGCCGCTCGGACCCATTAGAAGAACTCCCCTTGGTATACTTGCTCCCATTTTAAGATATTTTTTAGGATTTTTTAAGAAATCAACTATTTCCTCGAGCTCTTCTTTCGCTTCTTTTAAACCAGCAATGTCTTTAAATGTAATTTTTTCTTTAGATTGTCCTTCTGCGCCGAATAATCTCGCTTTCGCTTTAGTGAAATTAAATGCCTGGCTTGCTCCTACTCTTGCTTGGCGGAATATCATCCAGAAAAATATCCCGAAAACCACAAGCGGCAATATGCCAAAAATTAGAAGTGGCATTAGCCACGAAGAAGTTCCTTGTTTTTCCGGTTCAGTTTTTATGTTTATTTTATTTAATTTTTCTTCGCTTGCCCCCCAACTTGTTAATGATTTGTGAAGACTTATTCCTTCTTCTTTCCTTGATTTTGCCATTGTTTTATCCGAATAAAGAATGGAGAGTTCTGGCCCAGAAACTATAATTTCTTTGACTTTCTCTTCGTTTATATCATTTACTAATTTGGTTAAGGGTATGTTTTTTTCGTTGTTAAGAGGTTTGGAGAGAAAAGCAAAAATAGCTGATATTGTTAAAAATATAAGCAGGACAAAAATAAAATTTTTAGTGAGGTTTTTTATAGCTTTTTTATTTGTTTTCATTTTCTAAATTTACCATAAATCTTAAAATGATTCAAATTTTCTCACAAAAAAAGCAATCCTTTGATTGCTCCTTATAAACAATATTTGGAAGAAAGTATCTATTTTTTTTCTTTCCCTATAAATTTTAAACTTATTTTATATTTTTCCGGATCTATTAAATAAATTTGGAAATTGTATTTTTTACCAACTTCTATCGTTTCTTCCATTTTTTTATAAGAATTGAATTCCGAGATGTGGCATAATCCTTGAATTTTATCTTCACTTGATTTGTCAGTTTTTTCTGTAGGAAAAATCTGGACAAAAGCCCCGAAAGGGTTGAGCTTTATAACTTTTCCCTTAACAATATCGCCTTTTTTGTATTTCTTTTCAATGTCTTTCCAGGGATCCTTTTCCAACGCCTTTAAAGATAAAGAAATTTTATTGTTTTCGATATTGATAATTTTTGCCTTAACTTTTTGTCCAACTCTAATAACATCCGAAAGATTTTCTATTAATTGCCAGCTTATCTCCGATATATGGATAAGGCCCTCTAGCGTTTCTGTCTCCTTTTTTTCTTCCGAACCCTTTTTTTCGTCGTTGCTAAATTTTACAAAAATGCCAAAATCAGCAATACCGCTAACTTCCGCATCAACAATATCTCCTATTTTGTAATTTTTTAGAGCTTCTTCCGTTTTTTTTGTTTCTTTTGCTTTTTCTGACAATATAAGCTTGTCTTCGCGTGGGTTAAAGTCAAGCACTCGCACTTCCATCTCCTTGCCAATAAATTTTTGAAGCTCTCTAAATATTTTTTGAGTATCTCCTCCGTCTACTTTTGGATAGTTTTTAGCGGATAACTGGGAGACTGGAAGGAAGGCAGGAATTCCCGAAATCTCCGTTAAGAGTCCTCCTTTATTTGCTCCTAAGATTTTAATCTTGAAGTTTTCGTTTTTTTCCTTTTTCTGGGAGAGATCTTGCCATGCTAGTTCTTTTCTTGCCCCGCTTAAAGAAAGCTCGATATAACCATCTTCGTTTTCAAGGTCAACTACCTTTGAGAGTATAGTGTCGTCTATTTTTGAATCTTTTAATTTTTCTTTTGCATTATAAAATTCTTTGCCGTAAATTATCCCTGCTCCCAATGCTCCCAAATCTAAAAAAACAGAGGCTTTTCCCTTATCTATAATTTTACCTTTAATAACTTCGCCTACTTTTGGTATGCTTAACTGGCTGTTTTTTTCTTCTGTTTTTTTCATATTACTTTTAATGTATAATGTATAATGTATAACATAAAAATTTTTTAAAGGCAAGAATTATGTAAGCTAATTCCATCCTGGTTTTAGTTGTTTGAAATAAAATTTCTATTATGATAGCATAAAAGTAATAAAAGTATTTAAAATTTTTAATTTGCGATAATGTTTATAAAATGGTACGGACAAACTTGTTTTAGGATAAGCAGCCAAAAAAATAAGAATGGGATTATCGATATGTTGGTAGACCCTTTTGGTAAAGAGAGCGGTGGCCTTCACCCGCCAAAAATTAAGTCAGATATTTTATTATTAAATGGCGCTTCTGGAGATAAAAAGAAAAGAATAACGATTCCTGTCGAGAATAATTTTTTGGTTACCGGAGCGGGCGAATACGACATAAAAGGAATTAACATTCAAGGTATCTCATCAAAAACAAAAGTACAGGGAGAGACTAACATCATTTATATTATTCAAAGTGAGGGCATAAAAATTTGCCATTTAGGGGAGATAGGAGAGGAGTTATCCTCAGAGCAAATAGAGACGATAGGCGATATTGATATATTAATGATTCCAATAGGCGGTGGAAATGCTTATAACGCTAAAGAAGCGATGAGGGCAATGTCTCAAATAGAACCGAGGATTACCATCCCAATGTATTATCGTATTCAGGGATTAACAATGAAATTAGACAGCTTAAGTGAATTTTTAAAGAGTTTAGGCATAGAATCGCTTCAGCCAATAGCAAAGTTATCTGTTAAAGAAAAAGACATAAATAAGGATGAGGCAAAAATAATTACCCTCGAGCCATGAGTTTTTTGGATAATCTTTGGAAAAAGCCAGAGTCCGTCAGGAAATTTATTTTCTGGACAATAATGATTGTTATCGGAACAGGATTATCTGCTTTTTGGGCTTGGAGCTCCTATCGAGAGATAAAAGTGTTTTCAGGTAGTAAATTTATTGAGAAGCTGAATATTCCCTCCTCGACAAAGGAACAAAAAGGATTTTTGGAAATGGAGAATAAAGTTAAAGAATCTGTTGAACAAATAAAAAAATCATCCTCCCTTAAAAAAAATAATTTATAAGCGCCGAAATTAGTTATTTTAAGTAATTGTTTATAATTAGAAAATGGCAAGCAACGATAACAAAGAAAAATTAAATATAGAATCAAGTCGCATTACTCCCCGGGAAATAACCGAAGAAATGAAGGCCTCATATATCGATTATGCGATGTCGGTTATCGTCTCTCGAGCTATTCCTGATGTTCGTGATGGACTAAAGCCAGTTCAGCGCCGTATCTTATATGCTATGTATGGATTGGGGCTTACCCATATGGCGAAATTCAGAAAATCAGCTGCTGTGACCGGCGATGTACTTGGAAAATATCATCCTCACGGCGATATAGCTGTTTACGATGCCTTGGCTAGAATGGCTCAGGATTTTTCTTTAAGATATCCCTTGATCAAGGGACAGGGAAATTTTGGTAGTTTAGATGGTGATCCTCCGGCGGCTCAACGATATACTGAATGTCGGCTTTCAAAGGTTGGCGAAGAAATATTAAAAGATATTGGAAAAAATACGGTTGATTTTAGGGACAACTATGACGGAACAAGGAAAGAGCCGATTGTTCTTCCTTCTCCTCTACCCCAGCTTCTCTTAAACGGCTCTCTTGGTATTGCCGTTGGAATGGCTACTAACATACCTCCTCATAATTTGTCCGAACTATGCCAATCATTGATTTACTTGATTGATAACCAAAAAGCAACCACAGAAGATCTTTTTCGTTTTATTAAGGGTCCGGATTTTCCAGGAGGCGGAGAAATCTATGGAAAAAAAGATATAATTTCTGCCTATTCGCAAGGAAAGGGCCCAATTGTTGTAAGGGGAAGAGCAGAGGTTAAAGAGAAAGAAAAGAGTAGCTTATCTCAAATTATAATTACGGAAATACCTTTTCAAGTACAGAAATCCTCTTTAATCGAGCATTTTGCTAAACTTGTTCAAGAGAAAAAAATTCAAGGCATTAAAGATATCAGAGATGAATCAGATAAAGAAGGGATGCGCATAGTTATTGATTGCGGGAGAGACGCTTATCCCCAGAAAGTTTTAAATCGTCTTTATAAATTTACGGACTTGCAAAAAACATTTCACCTAAATCTCCTAGCTTTAGTTGATGGTATCCAGCCGAAAGTTTTATCTCTCGTTGATGTCTTGAATTATTTTATTGCTCACAGAAAAGAAGTGATTACCAGGAGAACAAAATATGACTTAGAGAGGGCGAAAGAGAGAGCTCATATCTTAGAAGGCCTTCATAAGTGTTTAGCGAAGATAGATATAGTCATAAAGATAATTAAAGAATCAAAAAATAGAGAAGAAGCCCAAAAGAATCTGATGAAAAGAATTGGACTAACCGAAATTCAAGCAAACGCGATTCTGGAAACGAAGTTGGCATCTTTAGCTAAGTTAGAACGGAAAAAAATTGAAGACGAGCTTTTAGAAGTAGAATCTAAAATTAAAAAGCTCACTGCTATTCTTAAGAGTCCAGAGAAAATAAAAGAAGCTCTTAAAAAAGAGATAGAAAAAGTCAATGAAGATTTTGGCGATGAAAGGAGAACAAAAGCTTATAGTCAAAAGATTGGAGAAATAGCAGAAGAAGATTTAATCCCTCAAGAAGAAACAATTATCACCCTAACCAAAGGAGGGTATATAAAGAGAATTAATCCGGAGACTTATAAAATTCAAAAAAGAGGAGGTAAGGGAATTTTAGGAATGAAAACATTACAGGATGATATCGTTGAACATTCTCTTTTGGCTAAAACGCATGATTCCCTATTCTTTTTTACTGATTCTGGAAAAGTTTTTAGAACTCTCTCTTATGAAATTCCTGAAGGGACGAGGGTGGCTCGAGGAAGGGGAATCTTAAACTTTTTAGAGATTTCTTCGGACGAAAAAATCTTTTCCTTGTTAACGATTAGCAAAGAAAACGTGAGTAATGGAATGAAAAATATTTTAATGGTTACAGAGGGCGGTATAATTAAAAAAACAGCTCTGGAAGAGTTTAAAAATGTCCGTCGGACGGGGTTAATAGCTATAAAGTTAAAAAAGGGAGATTTTTTAAAAAAAGTTGGCAAAAGCACTGGAGAAGACGAAGTGATTTTGGTGACCAAGGAAGGCCAATCTATCAGGTTCAAAGAAAAGGAAATAAGAAAAATGGGTAGGCCTACTTCTGGCATAAGGGGAATTAGGCTAAAAAAGGGAGATAAGCTTATAGGAATGGATATCATAGAAAGTCAAAAGTCAAAAGTCTCTAGTCCGTCTCGCCAAAAGCGGGACAGCGAACTGGTCAAAAGCAAAAAATATTTATTGGTAGTGACCGAGAATGGTTATGGGAAAAAGACAGATTTAGGAGAGTATCGCTTGCAGGGGAGAGGGGGGAGCGGTATAAAGACAGCAAGAGTTACTTCAAAAACAGGAAGAATAGTTTTTTCTGCTGTTTTAACGACAGAAGAAGACCTTATTGTCATTTCTCGAAAAGGGCAAGTTATCAGAACAAAGATTTCTTTGATACCAATTACAAGCAGAGCGACCCAAGGGGTAAAAATGATGACTTTAAACAAAGAAGACAAAGTTGCGTCGGCTATGTGTGTTTAATGTCTTATAACCTTAAATTATAAAATGGAATCTTTTTTAGACCCGGATAAAATATTAGATCAGTTAGATTTAAAAAAAGATATGATCGCCGCTGAATTTGGATGTGGTTCGAGCGGTTTTGTTCTCTCTTTAGCAAAAAGGTTAGAAGAAGGTCTTGTTTATGGATTAGACATTCAAGAAGCTCCGCTTTCTGTTCTAAAGAGCAGTTCTATCGCGAAGAATATTACAAATATTAGGCTTATTCGTTCTGACTTAGAAAAACCGGGGGGCTCTACATTGTCTTCTTCCTTTTTAGACTTGGTTCTAATTCCTAATGTTTTCTTTCAATTAGAAGATAAAGATGCTATAATACCAGAAGCAGAAAGGATTATAAAGAGAGGAGGGTGTCTTGTTGTAATCGATTGGTTGCCTGAATCTATTCTCGGACCTAACGAAGGAAGGATTTCTCCTGACGAGATGAAAGAAATGGTTGAAAAAAAGAAATTTGAATTAAAAAAAGAAATTAATGCCGGAAAATATCATTACGGGCTGGTTTTTAAAAAAGTTTAATATGATGAAAATTTTTTTTGGAGGAGTAATTTTAATAATTTTCCTCGTATCGCCCATAATTATTGTCCCGAATTCTATATCTACTAGCGGGACTATTCTTTCCCATTGTAATTTTATTCAGGAAGCCAAAGTAGATGCCGTAGAAATTGAGAACCCATTAGGGTCAACAACTTTTCATGGCTTTATAGAGAAAATTATAGATTTTATTTTTAATGTCGCTTTGGCAATTGCTCCTATAATGATAATAGTCTCTGGATTCTATTTCGTCACCGCTGAAGGAGAACCGGCAAAGATTGAAACAGCCAAGCAAATAATTCTTTGGACCTTGGTTGGATTACTTATTATTTTTTTAGCTAAAGGATTAATTAAATTTTTAGCCCAGATTTTCGGAATCAATACACCTTAATTCTTTTTGAAATAAAGATAAAACAAGCATGTGCCTGTTATCTGTTTTTAGAAAAACAACAGCGATAAAGGTCGTTAACTTGGTTAGAGGTTTTGATGACATCTCTAACCAATAAAAAACATTTAATATCTAAGCCATAAGATGAAAAAAAAGATTTCAATAAACTCGACTTTAACAACTCTTTTGTCGTTAGGCATGATGATTGTGGCACCAGTAGTAGCAGCAGCTCCTCCTACGGCCCCTACGATAGATTTTATGTCTGCATTAAACAGTATCGTAAATTGGCTTTTTGCTATTTTACTAGTAGTAGCCGCGCTTTTTATCATTATAGCTGCTTTTGATTTTGTTACTGCTTCCGGTGACGCCGATAAGACGAAGAAGGCAAGGGATTTTGTTCTGTACGCCTTAATAGGGGTATTAGTTGGCTTTCTTGCTAAAGGATTGATAGTTCTTGTTGGAAATATAGTGGGTCAGTAGTTTGCTTTGCGCGATGCTGTTCTTGTATTTACTTTTAACTCGTAAACAATGTTATGTGTTTCAGAAATGCTTGCTTCTTGGAAAGTTAGTTTTAATTTAGTAAAAAGGCAATGAATTTTTATTTTGAAAATCAATCCTGCTTTCTAAGTAGGATTGATTTTTTGCATAAAGGAGATAGAATGTAAACATCTTATATGCTCTGTGGTAAACGCTGAGGTGGCGAAATTGGTAAACGCGGTAGGTTTAGGACCTGCTGGGATTATCCCTTGAGAGTTCGAGTCTCTCCCTCAGCACAAAAAAAACGAGGCCTGGCCTCGTTTTTTTTGCATATTAATCCTCTATATTCTAATCTATTATTATTTTTCTCTTTTTCATTCTCTCGATTTTCGGAATTGTTATAGTAAAAATTCCATTTTTTAACGATGCCTCTGCTCTCGAATTGTCAACCTCTTCCGGTAAAATAATCTCTCTTGAAAAGGGTCCCCAATAGCACTCTTTTAAAAAATAATTTTTGATTTTTCCGTCTTCTATTTTTTTTCTATTTCCTTGGATTACAACCATATCATTTTCAATTACAACATCTAAATTTTCCGGGTTAACTCCAGCAATAGCAGATTGTATAACGAGCTCTTTATCTGTCTCATAGATGTCAACAGTTAGTTCTCCTTCTCGTTCTAGCCATTTTTTTTCGAATTTTCCTTCTTCTTTATTCTCAAAATCTTGACCAGCAACTCTTTCTTTTCCAGTATTATCTTCATTAAAATTATCTTTTGTTTTTTTATCAGTCTTAATAGTGACTGGCTTTTTCTCTATTTTGTTTTTTTTTCTTTTTTTTT
>CAYZZO010000014.1:0-9266 GCA_964483075.1 uncultured Candidatus Saccharibacteria bacterium
AGTTGATCTTTAAACATACCACGAAGTAATCGTGGAATTTGAACCTTAAAAAGGAGGTGTAAGCATGTTCAATTTTATAATGGGTTTCTTTGGAAGTAAGGTGAAATCTGTTGATGATTTCGTCGAGATTCTGAAGAAAGAGAGTTGTAAGACAGTATTAGCAGAGCCGTACTTGGCCGCCAAAAGCGTAGTAGAACTCGATTTATTTGGTGTTGTCGCGAACTTCCAATATATGTTAGAGTTCACGTCCATGACGTATCGCGGTCGAAAGATTGTCTATCGCAAACGACTTTTCGAGCGTTTTGGAACTGATCGCGGATTAGTAGACGCTAAGGAGAGGCGTATCGCCTTAATCAAGCTTTTTTTGCTTGGCGAGCAGCAGGCAAGAGAGTTACAGACGAAGCTCCCTAGTGTGTCAGTGGATCTTATCGGTCCAAACGGTATTCCCATGAACGATGCGATGTACGCCGAGCTTCATCAAGAAGCGGCTGATTACAACATTTTCATCTAAGACGAACGGCTTTTACTAGGGGGAGGACGCATAGGCGACTCCCTTTTTATTTTTAATTTATTAAAGAATTCGGGGCCAATATAAGAAAATTTTTGTTGTTAAGGTAAAATAGAAATATCATATATCGATGAATTCAATTGATTGAAGCAGATTGAAAGATAAAGAAAAAGATAGTATTATAGACCTAATGCTTAAGCGTATTTTTTATTCACAGACGAAAACAATTACTTTTGCCGCTTTTATTTTAGCAATCTCTGCTCTCATAAGCAGACTTTTAGGTTTAATAAGGGACCGTCTTTTAGCTGGCCACTTTGGCGCTGGCCAAGAGTTGGATATTTATTTTGCCGCTTTTCGCATTCCTGACTTTGTTTATGGAGTTTTAATCGCAGGAGGCATAACAGCTGCTTTTTTACCGGTATTTGCCGGATATTTTGAACAAGGAAAAAAAGGAGAACAAAATTCAGAATGGCCGAAAGAAGCCACAGACCTTACTAATAATCTTTTAAATTCTTTACTTTTTTTGCTTATTTTAATTTGCGGTATATTGGCCATTTTTACTCCTTATATTATTAAATTTATAATTCCTGGATTCTCTGAAGAAAACAGAGCCTTAACAATCGCCTTAACAAGAATAATGTTTATTAGTCCGGTTATATTCGGAGTATCGAGTATTTTTTCCGGGATTTTACATTACTTTAATCGTTTTTTAAGTTATTCATTAGCTCCAATTTTATACAATTTAGGAATTATTTTCGGGATTTTATTTTTAGTTCCTTATTTTGGTTTATTTGGATTGGTTTATGGCGTGCTTATAGGCGCTTTTTTTCACCTACTTATCCAGATTCCAGCCGCTAAAGTTTCCGGCTATCATTATGAGTTTTTTCTTAATCCTAAAAGTTCCGGGATTAAGAAAATTTTTAAATTGATGCTTCCAAGAACATTAGGAACAGCTGCTTATCAAATAAATTTAATTGTCGTTACTGCTATTGCTTCGACTCTGGCTGCCGGAAGCATTACTGTTTTTAATTTTTCTAATAATCTTCATTATTTCCCAATCGGCTTGATTGGGATTTCTTTTGCCGTTTCTTCTTTTCCTGCTTTTTCCCGCATTTGGGCGAATGGCAAAAAAAAAGAGTTTTTAGAAAATTTCTCCTCCTCTTTTCGCCAAATTCTTTTTTTAATAGTACCAACCTCTCTTTTAATCTTTCTTTTACGGGCTCAAATAGTTAGATTAATTTTAGGGACAGGAAAATTTGGATGGATGGAGACACGGCTTACTGCCGCCGCTCTTGGAGTTTTTTGTTTTGGCATTCTTGCAGAAGGAATAATACCAATTCTTTCCAAGACCTTTTTTGCTCTTCATGACACCAAAACTCCCGTTTTGATAGGTGTATTTTCGATGATTTTAAATGTAGTTTTTTGTTTTTCATTTGTTTCTTTTCTAAAATCTCCGAATTTTTTTAGCAATTTTTTTATTTATTTTCTAAAGCTGGAAGGAATTAAAGATATCGGAGTTATTGGACTGCCGTTAGCTCTTTCTGTCGCTGCTCTTTTCCAGGCAAGTTTGCTTTTGATCTTCCTTCGTAGAAAAATCGGAAGGCTTAAAATGGGAGAAATAATTCCTTCAGGCATAAAAATTTTAATTGCCGGTTTATTTATGTTCATAGTCACATATTTTGTAAGGCAAGCTTCATCTGATTTCGTTAATATGTCTACTTTTTTGGGAGTTCTCTTGCAGGCGACACTAGCGTCAAGCGCTGGAATAATTACTTATATTTTAATTGCCTTATCACTAAAATCACCCGAAATAAAAACCATTAAATCGGCTTTTCTAAAAAGCTAAAGTTTTATGAAGGAGTCAGAAATAAGGAATTTTTCAATTATTAGCCATATTAATCACGGCAAATCAACTTTGGCCGATCGTTTTTTAGAATTAACATCTACCGTTTCTTCAAATAAAATGCAGCCCCAATTTTTGGATATGATGGACTTGGAAAGAGAGAGGGGGATTACTATTAGAATGCAGCCGGTTCGCATGGTATACAATTTAAACAATAAGCGTTATATCTTGAACTTAGTAGATACTCCTGGCCATGTTGATTTTTCTTACGAAGTTTCCCGTTCTTTAGCAGCAGTGGAGGGAGCCATATTATTAGTTGATGCCAGCCAGGGAATCCAAGCGCAAACTTTAGCTAATTTGGATTTAGCCCGAAAACAGAATATAGTTATCATTCCTGTCGTTAATAAAATAGACTTAGAACAGGCAGATGTTGAGGAAGCGGTTGAAGAATTATCCAAACTTCTAAAGGTTGAGAAAGAAGATGTTGTGAGAATTTCAGCTAAAAATGGGATAAATGTTCCTCAATTATTAAAAATTGTTATTGAAAAAGTTCCTCCGCCGAAAAAAGAAAAAGAGCCATTTCGAGCTTTAATTTTTGATTCGGAATACGATCCCTACAAGGGAGTAATTGCTTATGTAAGAATCGTCGGGGGAGAAATTAAAACCGGCCAAGAAATATTTTTTTTTACGGCGAAAATAGAAACGGAAATAAAAGAATTGGGATACTTTAAGCCAGAATTTTCTCCAGAAAAAAGTCTTTCAGCTGGAGAGATTGGTTATATTGCTACCGGAATAAAAGAACCGAGCAAAGTGCGTGTCGGAGACACAATTATGGAAAAGGGTTCGAACGTAGAAGCTCTGCCTGGATACGACCATCCAAAACCGATGATTTTTGCAAGCCTATATCCCGAGAACCCTGATGATTTCGATACTTTAAAAACAGGACTCTTAAAATTAAAATTAAACGATCCTTCTCTCACTTTTGAGCCGGAAACAAAAGAAGCGCTTGGTAGGGGATTTAGGTGCGGATTTTTAGGGACGTTGCATGTTGAAATCATCTCCGAGCGGCTTCGAAGAGAGTTTAATCTAGAGCTAATAATATCTACGCCATCAGTCGTTTATAAGGTTATAAATCAGAAAAAAGAAAAATTAATTTATGGAGCGGGCGATTGGCCCGATTCACTTCAAGATTCAATTGCTGAAGAGCCATGGGCCTCCTTAGAAGTAATAACTCCTTCACGATATATTGGCAGGATTTTAGAGCTTTTTAAGGATTTGAGAGGAGAATATATGGAAACAAAATACATAAATCCGGAAAGAGTAGTTTTGTTTTACGAAATCCCATTAGAAGAAATTATAGGGAATCTTTATGACAAAATTAAAAGCGTAAGCCAGGGCTACGCTTCAATGAGTTATAAGATTTTAGGGTTTAGAAAAGCTGATTTAGCTAAAATGGAAATTCTTATTGCTGGAAAAAAAGAAGAGGCGTTTTCTAGGATTATTCCGAAGGTAAAAGCTTATCAAGAAGCAAGGAAATTAGTTAAAAAATTAAAAGAAAACCTTCCTCCTCAACAGTTTTCAGTTGCTCTTCAAGCAACAGTTAACGGAGATATTATTGCTAGAGAAACGCTTAAGGCAAGAAGGAAAGATGTTACATCATCACTCTATGGCGGCGATTATTCGCGAAAAAGAAAGCTTTTAGAAAAACAGAAAAAAGGCAAGAAAAAACTAAAAGAAAAAGGAAAAATTAGAATTCCTTCGAAAGTTTTCCTCTCTGTTTTTAAGGGTTAGTCTCTAATTAAAAGAAATTTTAAAATTGAAAGCAAGTGGGTTTTATGTTATTATAAAAAATATAGCTACGGTTATCTGTTTCGAACGCTTCTTACTATCTTATTCACCAGATTAATTTTCCATATTAAAACATAGGAGCCACCGTGAAGATAATCATACTTAAAACAACTAAAAAGGAAACGATTATCCAAACCACTTTAACGATTTTTCTATCAGTAAATTTCATCTTTAGTAATGAACCTAATGCGGAATGATCTTTCGTTACGAAAAATTATTACATATTAGGTTTAATTTTTTAATTACAAAATATGAATTTTGTATTTAAGATTGAAAAGTAAGCTTATGATTCTAAGTGTATGATAGCAAAAATAAGAAAAAATAAAAAGGGCAAAGAAGCTAAAGAGTTATTTTTTTCGGTTTTGATTGTTTTTTCGATTTTCCTTTTTGTCTTATTCTTAATTATTAATAACCTAAAAACAAACCAAAAGAGGAAAGAGCTTAATTTTAGGATTAGTACTTTAAAAGCGGAGGTTCAACAGGCAGAAAAAAAGAAGAAAAAATTAGAAGATAAAATTTCTCAGGCAGGAAGCAAAGAAAGTCTAGAGAAAATAGCGCGTGATCAGCTTGATTTAAAAAAGCCGGGCGAAGAGGTTATTGTTGTCAAAAAACCGGAAAGAGAAGAGGAAAGTAATAAAAACAAGAAAGAAAATAAAGGTTGGTGGGAAACAATAAAAAGCATATTTAGTTATTAACCTTGAATTACGAAGCGGGTTTGCGATAGAAGCTATTTAGTAATTTAGGGTTATTAGAAATGTTCGCGGGTATAGTATAATGGTAGTACGTAACCTTCCCAAGGTTGAGGCGTGGGTCCGATTCCCATTACCCGCTTGCGCCGCCTTAGCTCAGTAGCAGAGCATCCCACTCGTAATGGGAAGGTCCTCGGTCCAATTCCGAGAGGCGGCTTAACAAACCTAATATCTAATAATCATCTCTACTAAAACTTGCTGCGAAAAAAACATGATAGATTCAAATTTGAAAATTGAAGACTTAGAAAAGAAAATCCATCACTTGATGGACTATCTTTGAATTGGGCAAAAAGAAGCAAAGCCTGAAAAAACTTGAAGAAGAAACCGAAAAAAAAGATTTCTGGAAAAACAGAGAGAAAGCGGCAGATATTAGTAGAGAAATTAGCAGCTTAAGAGAGGAAATTGAGAAAACAGAGAAATTAGAAAAAGAAACAAAAGAGCTGAAAGAGTTGGCGGAAATGAGCGAGGAAGATAATTCTTTAAAAGGGGAGATTAAAAGAAAATATCAAGAGCTTGAAAGAATGATTCAGAAAGAAGAAATTAAAACTTTTTTATCAGGTAAGTACGACAAAAATAATGCTATTTTGGAAATATCTTCTGGGGCAGGAGGAATCGATGCCCAAGATTGGGCGACAATGCTTTTAAGGATGTATCAGAGGTATTCTTTATCAAAAGGATTTCAGGTTAAAATTTTACACCAATCGTTTGGCGAAAGCGGCGGCCCCGAGGGAAGGATTGGGACAAAATCAGCAACTCTGGAAATTAAAGGAAAATACGCTTATGGTTTTTTAAAAAATGAAACAGGGGTTCATCGTTTAGTACGCCAATCGCCATTTTCGGCAAAAAAACTTCGCCATACTTCTTTTGCTTTAATTGAAATTTTGCCAGAAATAGAAGACAAAGAAAAAGAAGAAAAAATAAAGCCGGAAGACATAAAAGTAGAAGTTTTCCGTGCTTCTGGACCTGGAGGACAGTATGTTAATAAAAGAGAATCAGCGGTAAGGATTACTCATTTGCCAACAAAAATTACCGTTAGCTCTCAATCAGAACGCTTGCAAGGTTTAAATAAAGAGAATGCGATGAAGGTTTTATACGCTAAACTGTACCGCCTCAAAGAGGAAGAAAGAAAAGCAGAACTGAAAAAAGTTAAAGCTACTCAGTGGAATGTCCCATCTGAAAACGGGAGAGAATCAATTTCCGCAAGTTGGGGAAATCAAATTCGCTCTTATGTTCTATATCCTTATAAATTAATTAAAGATCTTCGTACGGGAATTGAAACGTCGGACGTTGAAGGCATCTTAAATGGAAATTTAGACGAGTTCGTATCAGCAGAAGTTAAGACCTAAAAATTGAAACCAATGTCATAATTTATAAGTTATAAGTTATAGTTCACATGATTTCCATATCTAATATCACAAAAATATATCATTCCGATAAAGAGCCGATAGTTGCCTTAGATAATATTTCTTTTAAAATTAATAAAAAAGAGTTTATCTCTCTTGTCGGGAAATCTGGCGCCGGAAAAACGACTTTACTTAAATTGATTCTAGCGGAAGAAACGCCGACTGAAGGAACTATTTTTTTTGATAATCAAGACGTCTTTAAGATAAAGAGAAGCCAATTGCCCTTTTTCAGGAGAAAAATCGGGACGGTTTTTCAGGATTATAAATTATTTCCTTCAAAAACAACTTATGAAAATATTGCCTATATAATGGAAGTAATGGGTGCCTCAGATAAAGACATTAAACGAGACGTTTTTCAGGTTTTGGAAATTGTCGGATTAAGCGACAGAAAAGATAGTTTCCCAAAAGAGCTTTCAGGCGGAGAAAAGCAGAGGGTGGCTATTGCCAGGGCTCTTATCCATCGTCCAGATTTGATTTTGGCTGACGAGCCAACCGGAAACCTTGATCCCTATAATAGCTTCGACATTATTGGGCTCTTGGTAAAAATTTATGAACTTGGAACAACGGTTATTTTATCTACCCACGACAAAGAAGTGATTAACAGTTTAGGTAAAAGAGTAATTACCTTAGAAGATGGCAAAATAATTAGAGATGAAGAACGAGGTCGATTCGTGTTGTAAAATTTTGAATTTTTAGAAATTTTATCATTGATTAAAAATTAAAAAATTTTAATATAAATGCTTACCTCTTCAAGAAGAATTATCATTAATAGCTGGAAAGGATTTTCAAGAAATGTCAGTTTGAATTTAGCAACTGTATTTATTATGGTTATAGTTATTTCTTTGCCGACTTTTCTTATTTTTTTAAATCCTGCCTCAAAGATTTTAATCAACGAAATTAAAGAAAAAGTTGATATTTCTGTTTATTTCAACGAAGACGTTAATCCGAAAGATATTCTCTTGGTAAAATCTGCCGTTTCCAACGTTTCGGGAGTAGAGAAGGTTGAATATATTTCAAAAGAGCAAGCCCTAAAAAAGTTTGAAGTAAAACATAAGAACGATCCGGTTCTAATGAAATCTTTAACAGAAGTAGGCAGGAATCCATTTTTACCATCTTTAAGTATCAAAGCATTGCAAGCCTCCCAATATGGGCAGATTGCAAAATTTTTAGAAACGGGACCGTTTAATAAATTAATAAATAAAGTTGATTACTACCAACGAAAGCCAATAATTGAAAAGATTTTTTCAACTATTCACAACATTAATAAAGCGGGAATTTTATTCGCTTCAATTTTAGGGATAATTGCTATCTTGGTTGCCTTTAACGCCATAAGAACGGCAATTAACAATTCAAAAGAAGAGATTGAAACTATGCGCTTAGTTGGCGCTTCAAATGGATTTATCAGAGGACCATTTTTGGTTCAAGGTATTATTATTGGCTTCTTTGCTTTTTTGGTTGCTTTTATAATAACCTTTGCTTTTTGTTATTTCTTTGACTCAAAGATTAAGTCAATTATTCCAGAAATCAGCATTTACAATCTCTTTATCAACAACATAGGAATGCTAATTTTAGTTCAACTTGTAACTGGGATCGGATTAGGTGTGATTTCTAGCATGATTGCCGTTAGAAAATATCTGAAGATTTAGCTTTTTATTATTGCCGGGTCGTCTAATGGTAGGACGATGGATTCTGGCTCCATTAATCTAGGTTCGAGTCCTAGCCCGGCAGCACTTTAGTAAAAAAAAACGGTTTGAAAAGACCGCTTTTTTGTGGGAGAATGAAGGTAATTATGGGGAAAGAGCAAAAGAGATATCAAAAAAATAATTTTACTCTTCGGGATTTGCCGCAAGAAGAAAGACCACGCGAACGGCTTAAGAAGGTTGGCGTTGATAATTTATCTTTGCCAGAGTTATTAGCGTTAATAGTTGAAAAAGGCAGAAGAGGGGAGAATGTTTTGAGTATTGCCCAGAATTTGATTTCTCATTTTGGTAATTTGACTAAAATAAAAGAAGCGTCAATTGAAGAGTTGGAGCAAGTTGATGGAATTGGTTTTGCTACCGCCTGCAAACTAAAGGCGGCTTTTAAATTAGGGGAAAAAGCCCAAAATATTTCAGTAAATTATGGCCAAAAAATACAATCGGCAAAAAGTGTCTTTGAACTTCTTAAAAATGATTTAGGCAATAAGAAAAAAGAACATTTTGAGATTTTATCTTTAGATGCCAGAAATAAATTAATTAGCATTGACGATATTTCAATTGGTACAATAAACGCTAACCTTGTCCACCCGAGAGAAGTTTTCAAAACAGCTATTCGGCGATTATCTTCTTCAATAATTTTAATCCATAACCATCCTTCCGGCGATCCCGAACCATCCGAAGCCGACATTAAAATCACCAAACGCCTCGTTGAAGCCGGCAAACTGATAGATATCAGCGTTTTGGACCATATCATCGTCTCCCAAAACAAATTTTTCAGCTTTAAAGACAGAGAAATGATTTAAAATAGTTGACACTTGACAACTTTTTTTATTTGAGTATGCTGAAAGTATATGAAACAAAATAAATATATTTCTACGTCTGATTTAGCAAGAATTTTGGGGGTCACAAGGCAGGCAATTCAAAAAAAATTGAAAGATGAAATTAAAATAAAAATCAGAAAAGTCGGTAGCAGTTTTCTGTATGAAATAAATTCCTTGCCATTAAAAATGAAAGAAAAAATTAAAAAAGCGCGGAAAGAAGCTGTGGAAAAAATTATAAACTCAAGCGAGGAAGAAGGTCAAACTGTTAATCCTGGAGATTTATGGAAAGCGGCAGATAAGTTAAGAGGAAATATCGACCCCTCCGAATACAAATATATTGTTTTAGGATTGATTTTTCTCAAGTATGTTTCCGACGCTTTTTATCAGAAGAGAGAAA
>CAYZZO010000015.1:0-9243 GCA_964483075.1 uncultured Candidatus Saccharibacteria bacterium
AAAAAGAGGAGGTTGGTTTGGCCATATTTTAAGTAAACCGTTTTTAAGCTATTTTGGTTTTTTGGCGACTCAAGTTATATTTTTAGCTTTAATCGTTATCGGTTTTTTAATTCTTTGGCAATTTTTATCACCTTCAAGGGAGAAATCAGAAAAAGAAACCGATGATGAAAAGCCGAAAAGCAAGGATATAAGCAAGCCTTCTATTATTAAAAGAATTTTTGCTCCCAAGTTTAAGGTAAAAGAAATTCCTGGCAAAGAAGAAATAGCCTTCTTAGAAGAAAAACCGACCGCCGTTCCTCTGAAATTAGAGTCCAAACCGATAAAAAACGATAATTTTTTTTCTTATCGGCATCCGCCATTTGACCTCTTAGAACGAGAAAAAGATGTTCCTACCAGTGGAAACACGGAAGTAAATTCTGCCATTATTAAGAAGACTCTTCGTGATTTTGGCATTGATGTTACAATGTCAGAAGTCAATATTGGACCGACCGTTACGCAATATACGCTAAAACCGGCAGAGGGGATAAAACTTTCTAAAATAACTAATTTATCTAATAATTTATCCCTTGCCTTAGCGAGCCATCCAATTAGGATTGAAGCGCCAATTCCCGGAAGGTCTTTAGTTGGAATTGAAATTCCAAACAAAACAAGAGCGAACGTCCGAATGAGAAACTTAATCGAAAATCAAAATTTTCAGAAATCTCCTTCGAATCTTTTAATTGCTTTAGGTAGAGATGTTTCTGGCGCTCCTGTTTATACTGATTTAACTAAAATGCCCCATCTTTTAGTTGCCGGAAGTACGGGTTCCGGCAAAACAATTTTTTTAAATTCTTTAATTCTATCGCTTCTTTATCAGCCGACAACATCTTTCAAGAGCGCTGGTCCTGAGAGTTTAAGATTTATTTTAGTTGACCCAAAAAGAGTTGAATTTTCTGTTTACAACGAACTCCCGCATCTTTTGTGTCCAGTAATATACAACGCCTCTAAAACAGTAAGCGTTTTAAATTGGCTCACTGGGGAAATGGAAAGGAGATTCGATGTTTTGTCGGAAGTTCAAGCGAGAGACATTGGAGGATTTAACGAAATAGCATTAAGAGACAAGACAGAGCCTCTTCCGTTTATAGTAGTTATTATCGATGAATTAGCTGATTTAATGGCTGCCAAAGGGAGAGAAATCGAAGCGGGTATTGTCAGGTTAGCCCAAATGGCAAGGGCAGTAGGAATTCATTTAGTGGTTGCCACTCAGCGGCCTTCAGTAGAGGTAATTACAGGTTTGATTAAAGCGAACATAACATCACGAGTTACTTTCCAGGTTGCTTCCCAAGTAGACTCAAGAACGATTTTAGATATGTCAGGAGCAGAGAGACTTCTTGGTTCCGGTGATATGCTTTATGTTTCGTCGCGGACGCCAAAGCCGAAAAGAATACAAGGTTCTTATGTTTCTGATAAAGAAGTCAAAAAAGTTATGAAATATATAATTTCAAAAAACAAAGAATCGGGAGGAGAGACAATGATGGATAACGAATTAAAAGAAGAATTAGAAAGAGAACGGGACCATTCAAGTGAAGGGACGATATTGCCTAACAAAGAAGACTCTCTTTATGAAGAAGCGAAGAGATTAGTCCTTGAATCAAAAAAAGCTTCTGCTTCTTTATTGCAAAGAAGATTGAGAATCGGCTATGCTCGAGCAGCAAGGTTGATCGATGTATTGGAGGAGAGAGGTGTAGTTGGCCCTGCAGACGGAGCAAAACCAAGAGAGGTATATGGAGAGGGTGAAGAGAGAGAACTCTTAAGCGACCAACAAGAGGAAAACGACGATGGATGGAAGAAGGTGTAAAAATATAACAATTCAACGTTATTGAGATTTTATATTAACGATGTTAATATAAATGAATAAGGTTATGGTAAATAAAAAAAGCAAAAAAAAAGCGGAAGATAACGAAAGAAAAGAATTGAACGAAGCGATAGACGAAATTAAACAGCGCTTTGGAGAAGGAGCAATAATGAAGCTTGAAGAAGTCAAGCCAGTTGATATAGGCGCTATCCCGACGGGTTCTATTTCACTGGATAAAATATTAGGCATAGGCGGTATTCCCCGAGGACGGGTTATTGAGATTTATGGGCCAGAATCTACAGGAAAAACCACATTGGCTTTGCATATTTGCGCTGAAGCGCAAAAACAAAAAGGGGTGGCTGCTTTTATCGATGTCGAACATGCAATGGATCCAGATTACGCTAAAAGAATTGGAGTAAATATTAACGACCTTTTAATTTCACAGCCTGATTCAGGAGAACAGGCGTTGCAAATCGTAGAAACGTTGGTCCGTTCAGGAGACGTTGATGTTGTTGTGATTGATTCTGTTGCCGCTTTAGCCCCGAAATCAGAAATTGCCGGAGAAATGGGCGAATTTCGAATAGGGCTTCAGGCAAGATTGATGTCTTCCGCTTTGCGGAAATTATCTGGTATTATCGCAAAAACAAAAACTTCTGTAATATTTTTAAATCAAACCCGGATGAAAATTGGAGTTGTTTTTGGCAACCCAGAAGTAACTTCCGGTGGATTAGCTTTAAAATTTTACGCTTCCGTAAGAATCAACCTGAGAAGAATTGCCCAGATTAAACATGGGGACGAAATTATTGGAAGTAGAATTAAGGCAAAAATAGTTAAAAATAAAGTAGCCGCTCCATTCAAGGTTACTGAGTTTGACATTTACTACAACGAAGGAATCTCTTATGTGGCTGATGTTTTAAATACAGGAATAAAAGAAGGAATCGTGAAAAAATCGGGAAGCTGGCTTCAATACGATAATAAAAAATTAGGACAAGGCATGGAGGCCGCCAAGAAGTTTTTAAAAGAAAATCCAGATATTTTAAAAACGATTAAGAAGGAAATTGAAAAATAAAAATACATGGTATATCCATGTATTTTTAAAAAACAGAGAAGCGGTCTCTGTTTTTTTATTTGAGACTCTCTTTTATTTGGTCGTTTGGGGAATCAATCCTAAGTGCCTTGCTCTTTTAATCGCTTTTGCTAATTGTCTTTGGTGTTTGGCACAAAGCCCAGTTTTTTTCCTTGGTTTAATTTTGGCCAAGCCAGAAATAAACCTTTTTAGGGTTTCAGTATTTTTAAAATCTATTTCTTTTATATTCCTTTGACAAAAATAACAATCCATAAATGAAAATTCAAATGTCAAAATCCAAATTCCAAATCAAATCCAAAATTCAAAAATTTGACATTTGAAATTTGAGCTTTGACATTTAGAATGGTATATCCTTTACGTCTATTTCTTCTTCGTCGTTTTTTCTAGCAGGAGAAGAAATGTTTTTATCGTCTTGGGATTCTTCTTTTCTTTCATCGTCATTCTCTTCTTTTTTCTCTCCTTTCCCCTCTTCGATAATTGGAATATTTTCATCCATTATTTTTTCTTCTTCTTGTTGTTTTTCCTGACCGAAAGAATGCTCTGCGGAGCTTGGCTGGAAAGAATTTTTTGGTCCCATTTGCATGTTTTCAGCGATAACTTCCGTTCGATATCTTTTATTACCAGATGCGTCTTGCCATGACCTTGTTTGCAGTCGTCCTTCAATTAAAACCAAGCCTCCCTTTTTTAAATATTGGGAAGCAATTTCTGCCAATCTGCGCCATAGAACAATATTGTGAAATTCTGTTTTTTCTTCCTTTTGGTTTGTTTCAGGATTATTCCATGTTCTATTGGTAGCTAATCCGAAATTACAAACTAATTGGCCCGAAGGAGTAGTTCTTACTTCAGGGTCTTTTGTTAATCGTCCTATGAGGAATACTTTATTTAAATTCATATTTTTACAGTAAATATACGATTGAAAACCAGGCAAAAACGCGATATCGTATGCTCCGGTTTTTTATCTTATATTAATTATTGCGCATTAGGTTCGTCGCCCAATATTTCATCTATTTTTTTGTCAATTTCTCCTAATTCGACTTTTTTATTTTTTTCTTGCAAAGGTATTTTGTTCGGCTTGTTTTCAACTTTTTTAAATCTGTTTCTTTTTGCCATCTTTACACTAATCTCTTTATGAAGAATTATGCAGCGAATAATTTTGTCCTCGGATTTAAATTTTTTTTCTAAGGTTTCGATTTTTTTCGGTTCTATCTGGAAAGTTGAAGTGATTAAAAAAGTTTCTTCGGTTGTTTTCGCGAAATAGGCCGGGTTTTTCTCTGATGAAATAGTTATTTTTTCTAACTTACCTGACTCTATCTCGATAAGTTTTTTTATTTCTTCAGTAAGCTTATTCAATTCTTCTTTTGATTGGTTAGATGGAGTTAAACAGGTTAATTCGTAGTGATTCATAATTTAGATAGTGTGGATAATGGATAAATAAATAGCGTATAGTAGACGCGTGAATAAATAGATACAATGAAGACGTTAAACCTAATACATAGTAATTCTGTTTCCTCTGGCTGCAAACCGTTCAGAATTTTCATAATTTTCGCTCAAAATTATTGCATATTAAATTTATTTTATGATATAATAAATTTGAGTTAAAAGCAAGCTTATGAACCTATCTATCTTTAAATCTTACGACATAAGAGGAATTTATCCAACCGAATTTAACGAAAAAGATGTCCCTAAAATTGGCCGTGCTTTTGTTGAGCACACAGGAAGAAAAAAAATAGTTGTTGGGCGAGACATGAGAATTTCTTCCCCCGTTTTGGCTAAAGAAATGATAAAAGCGATTGCTGACTATGGCGCCAATGTCTATGATGTCGGCATGGTCCCGATAGATTTTATATATTTTGCCGTTGGATCAAGAAATAATTATGATGGAGGCATTATGGTAACAGCTAGCCATAATCCAAAGGAATATAATGGCTTTAAAATGATAGAAAAAGTTAACGGGAAGATAAGGGCGGTTCGAGGGAAAGATTTAATTAAGACAATTGAGGGTAATGACCTAAAAATAACAAAAAAAAGAGGGAAAATAGAAAGTATAGATATTTGGCAAGACTACTTGGAACACATTTTTTCTTTTGTTGATATAAAAAAAATAAAGCCGTTTAAGGTGGTTGTAGACGCGGGAAATGGCATGTCTGGAAAGGTTATCCCTTTAATCGCCGAAAGGCTGCCGATTAAACTTATTCCGTTGAATTTTAAATTAGATGGGAATTTTCCCGCTCATCCTTCAAATCCTTTGGCCGAAGGGGCGGCTAATCAAATCAGTCAGGTCATTAAAAAAAATAAAGCCGATTTCGGGTTTATTTTTGATGGTGACGCTGATAGAATTTTTCTGGTTGATGAGTTGGGCAATCTTGCGAGAGGAGATATTACTCTCTTAATTTTGGCTAAATATTTTTTAAAAAATAATCCTCCCGAAAGCGGGGTAGTCTATAATTTAATTTGTTCTCGAGCAGTGCCCGAGTTTATTAAAAAATGGGGAGGCAGACCAATTAGAACAAAAGTGGGATTTGTTAATATAAGCAAGAAGATGATGGAAAATAATGGCGTAATGGGTGGAGAATTGTCGGGTCATTTTAGTTTTAGGGACAGTTTTTATACCGATTCCGGCTTTATCGCTTTTTTGGTTTTGCTGCAGGCAATTTCAGAATCGGGAAAGAAAACTTCCGAATTAGCGAAAGAATTATCCCCGTATTTTAAGCTCCCGGAAATTAACTTTAAAACCAAAGAAAAAGAAATTATTTTGGAAAAGATTAAAGAAAAATATAGAGACGGAAAACAAGATTTTTTAGACGGAATTACCGTAGAATATAATAATTGGTGGTTTAATCTTCGATCTTCTCAAACTGAACCGCTTTTACGGTTAACTATTGAGGCAAAAAGTGAAAAAATTTTGGAGGAGAAGAAAAAAGAATTAATTTCTTTCTTAAGATAGTCCCATTTTCCGGCGGACTTCCATTATCGTAGAATTGGCGATAATTTCTGCTCTTTTCGCTCCATTTTTGAGTATTTTTTGTATATAAACTTCTCTGCCGAGAAGTTTTTTCTTTTTTCCCTAAAAGGATGAAGAGATTCTACAAGGAGACTTGCTAAAGATTTTTTGAATATCGCATAACCCTTTTTTCTAAATTCTTTCTGGCTTGTCAAAAAGAGATATATAGGTTTTTTCTCCGTCGCTTTTTGACATTTTTTTTGTCGGGTCTTCTAAGGACATAATTTTCTGGCTGAATTTTGACAATAATGCGCGCGGTTCCTTAAATGTTTTTCCAAATTTTTTATTAAACCGCCGGGCAATTTCTCTTGTTATTTCAACGTGTTGTTTTTGGTCTTTACCGACAGGAACGCCTTCTGTTTTGTAAAGTAAAATGTCTGCTGCCATTAGAATCGGATAATTTAAAAGTCCGGCATTGACATATTTCGGATGTTTTTTAGACTTTTCTTTGAATTGGGTCATTCTTTTAAGGTCTCCCAAAGGAGTAATCGTCCCTAATAGCCAGGCCAGCTCTGTATGTTCTTTTACTTTTGATTGGGTAAAAATAATTGATTTCTTCGGGTCAAGGCCCGCGGCGAGATAAATAATAGTCTCTTCAAGAATAGTTTTCTGTAATTTTTCTGGATCATAAGGAGTGGTTATGGCGTGTAAATCGACAATAGAAAAAACGCAATCATTATTTTTTTGGAATGAAAGCCACTGCTTAATCGCCCCTAAATAATTGCCTATGTGCAATTCTCCTGTTGGCCTAATGCCACTAAAGATACGCATAGAATTATGAATTATACTTTTATTATCACTGGCAGAATAATTGGTCTTCTCTCTGTCTTAGAGAAAAGAAATTGACCAACCTTATTTCTGACTTCGTCTTTGAGATAATTCCAATTAACGGTTTTTCCACTTCCGGTTGCTTCATTTATAATGGAAATTACTTTTTGTCTTGTTTGACGGAGCAGTTCTTTTGATTCCCGCAGATATACAAATCCTCTTGATATTATATCGGGAGAACCTTTAACTTCTCCTGTTTTGCTGTCTACTATGGCAACAACAACAAACATCCCGTCTTTTGCCAGCATTTGACGATCTCTTAAAACAATTTCTCCAACATCTCCGACTCCAAGGCCATCAACAAAAACATAATTTGTTGGCACCTTTTCTTTAAGCATTTTAACGCCTGACTTGTTGAACTGAATAATTGATCCGTTATCTGGGACGAACACTTTATTTTTTGGAATTCCTGCTTTATAGGCTATTTTTGCCGCCTCCTTTAGCATGAAATAGTTAGCATAAACGGGGATGAAATAGGTTGGTTTGATTTGTTTTATAATTTTTTCCATATCCACTCTATCGCTATGGCCAGAAGTATGAACGGCCATTATCTCGCTATGGTATACATTGTCGCAAAGATGATAAATGCTGTCTTTGAATTTTTGAATCGTTCTTTCATTTCCGGGAATCACAGAAGAAGAGAAAATGACAGTATCGTTTTTTCTAAGAGAGATAAAACGATGATTTCCTGTAACGATTCGGGAAAGAGCAGACATTTCTTCGCCTTGAGAACCAGTACATATTACAATTATTTCTTTATCGGAATAATTCTTGATTTTATCTATAGGGATAATAGTTCCCTTTGTTTCTTTGATATAACCTAATTTTTTTGCGATTCCTATGTTTACTTTCATCGAAAAGCCATCAAGCGCTACTTTTTTCCCTATTTTTGACGCATATTCTAGAATTTGCTTTATTCTTTGAAGCTGGGAAGAAAAAGTAGCGATAATTACTCTTCCTGGCGCAGAACTAATCAGGCCGTGAAGATTATCGAGCATTTGTTTCTCCGTTACTGGTTTTTTAGAGTTAACGGCGCCTAAGCTTTCAAGCATAAGGATAGTTGGTTTTTTTAGGCTTGATAGGTATCCGTAATTTATTTCATTTCTTCCTATTGGGTCGTGTTCAATCATCCAGTCGCCGGGATGAATAATCGTTGCCGTCGGCGTTTCTATTATTGTGCCCATAGCGTCCATAATTGCGTGGTCTACCTGAAAAAAAGATATAGCAAAAGAGCCGAGATGGATTTTGTTTTGAAGATTGTTTATATACGTTGCTTTAAGAAGTTTTGAACTTCCTTTGCTGAAGTCTTCAAGGCGATGTTTAATCATTTCTATCGTTAACGGTCTTCCAAAAATAGGTGGATAGTTAAGTTTTTTTAATAATATCGGCGCTGCTCCAATATGGTCAAGGTGTCCGTGTGAAAAAATAACTCCTTTTATGTTACGCTCTTTTCCTTTTAAGTACTTAATATTTGGAATAACGTAATCTATGCCTGGCATATCTTCTTCGGGAAACTGAAGGCCCATATCCAAAATAATGATATCTTTTTTTTCTTCCGAATCGCCATACTCAAAAACGGTCATATTTCTTCCGACCTCTTCACATCCTCCCAACGGAATAATGCGGAGATTTTTAACGTCTCTATTATTTTTATATTTTTCTTCCATTAAAATATTATGCTTTATTTTATAAATATAACTAATGCGGGTAGGAGGATTTGCACCCCCACAGGATTGCTCCTACTAACTCCTGAAGTTAGCGCGTCTACTGTTCCGCCATACCCGCTAATTTTATCTGCTTTATCCGCGTAAAAAATCAATATTTTCGGGCATTGTTTTTCGCGGTTTTTCAAAGCGGAGCTTTGGGACTTTTTTATAATTTTTATTTTTAATCCAGCCTTTTTCAGTATAAAAATAGCAGCCTCCGGCCATTTTTTCAATGGGCGAATAATCGCTTTTGCATTTTTTGGAAACCCAATTTGCCATTTTTAATTCTTGGCTTTTTGAAGGATTTATAGTGATATGTCCGTAGCCGGGAGGAATAACAGCGATATCTCCCTTTTTCGCTTTTATGGCAAAGACATCCAAGATGCTGTCTTTTTCCCTTTTTTGCATTAGATAAATCGCTTTGCCTTCAAGAACGATATAAATTTCGCCATAATTCCCGATGTGCTCGTGTCCCTTTGTTTTTACGAATTCTTTGCCTAACATTTTTGCCGGGATAACAGTGATGTCATACCTTAACCCTTTTTTTTTCTTAATCCCTCTATACATGTAATAAAATTCTGCATTTGGGGCTTGAGCCGTCCATTTCTGGTCGTAAAGAACATCGCGCATATCATCCAGATAGCGAATGTCGGGAATCCTATTTTTGAGTTTGACTTCCATTATAAATTTAGATTGTTGCTTAATTATTGCTTAACCCGATTAAGCAATACAGTTAAGCAATACAAGCTCTAAGTTCCAATTAACAATGTAACAATAAGCGAGCGGA
>CAYZZO010000016.1:0-1425 GCA_964483075.1 uncultured Candidatus Saccharibacteria bacterium
ATTTTATTTAAATATTTTATTCTTGTATTTTCCATTAGTGCTCTTATGATTAATTGGCAAAAAATTTCCTGGATGTTTAATTATAAAGAGATTTCCGGGATGGCTTCTGATTTTTTCCAAAAAGAAATTTCCGTAGACAACGAGAAAATTAGTATTTCTTTGACAGATGTTCGGGCGGATAGGTTTGAATTTTCGGAAAAAAATAATCAGATTGAAATTCCTAAAATCAGTATTTCTGTCCCTTTGGTTTTTCCTCGAGAATCAGAAAAAACAAATCTGGAAAGATTTTTAGATAAAGGAGCAATTCTTTTCCCTGAATCTTCTCTGCCTGGTAGCGCGGGAGAAACAATCGTTTTAGGGCATTCCGCTCCTCCTGGCTGGCCAAAAATAAAGCACGACTGGATTTTCACCAGAATTTCCGAATTAAATAAAGGAGATAAAATTATTATTTATTATAATCATCGTAAATACGGTTATACTGTTTTCGATAAATTTATTTTAGATAAGGGACAAAAAGTTCCAAACAGTTTAAAAAATTCTCAAAACGCTCTTGTATTACTTAGTTGCTGGCCTCCGGGAAAAAATTATAAAAGGATGGCAATAAGAGCAACCCTTGACAAGTTTTAAAGAATGTTTTACAATTTAACATTAACAAATAAATAAGGAAACAAGGAGGAAAGAATAAACAGATAAGGAGGTTGAGATGAGAAAGTTTAGTTTCGTTTTGTTTGTGGTCCTGGCATTTGTTTTTATTAGTGCGATGCCAGTTCGAGCCTTTCAGTGGCGACATTTAGGAAGGGCGCCGCTGATTCCAGGAGGAACGAACGATATACTGACCCTTCAGGAAAAAATTTCAACGTATCGTAGCGACCTATTTATTGGGATTCGGCTTGCTGAACCTGGGTTAAGTAAAAGCTTTTTCCAAAATATGGAAAAAGCTGTGAGGAGCGGGCAGGCGAGAGAAGTTTTCTTGCCTGTTGGGCAAACATTTCTTTGGATGCTTTATCGTCCGCACAGGCGAATAAGCGTTGTAAGGAATGTTGTCTGGACCGGAGGCGAAGAGCTCAGAGGATTTCTTTTTTCTGTCCTTTACAAACACAGAAAGTGGGAGTTATTTATTGCCGCAAAATGCGGCAACTTGGCTCTGATTTCACGGAATTTCTACCAGAAAAGAATGGCAGAAACGACCATTATAATCGTCCAGCCATTTCAGCCACAAGTCTGGTGGAACCCTCGGAAACAATGTTGCGGTGGCTATGGCTACAATTATAATTATAGTGGTTATACCCGTAGTTCTAATTATAGAAGTAGAACGGGGAGACAGCAGCATAGAGTTCGTCCGCCAAGGGTGACAACGCGTCCTCCAACAGCACGACCTCCAAGAGTGACAACGCGTCCTCCTGGAAGGTCAATAAGCGTAACAAC
>CAYZZO010000016.1:1525-9232 GCA_964483075.1 uncultured Candidatus Saccharibacteria bacterium
TAAGTCAATAAAAAATTATGACAAAAGAATCAACAATTAAGGCTATATTTTTCTCCGCCATCGTTTTGGTTGCTAGCTTAACTACTCTAAATTTTGCTTTTGGGGAAACCTGCCCCTCAAACACTCAAGTTGGATCTGACAATGCCAATTTAGTGGGAGAAGTAACAGACGACGGGGGCGATCCGGATTTGACAGTCTGGTTTCAATATGGAAAAACATCTTCCTATGGAAGCGAAACAAATCGTTTCTCTCGTTATGGAACAGGTCTTTTTTGCACCACTATTAATAATTTAGACCCTTGTTCAACTTATTATTATAAAGCAATAGCGGAAAACAGCGCTGGAACTTCTTACGGAAACAACAAGAGCTTTACTACTCAATGCGTTCCCGTGAGTGTTGATGTAAAGGCAAATAACTCTGACGGTCCGATAACTATTCACCACAATGACAGTTTAACCCTCTCTTGGACTTCCCAGAATGCTTCTTATTGCACTGCTTCCGGCGATTGGTCTGGCTCAAAATCGGTTTCTGGGTCAGAGCATTATGCAACAGACCAGACAGGAACCTTTACCTTTAAAGTCACTTGTTATAGTTCTCAGGGGGCGGAAACAAACAACGATTCTGTTCAAGTGACTGTAAGCGCAAATTTGCCGGTAGTTGTTACTAAACCGGCAATAGTAACTTATTAAGCCGATGTGTAATAATTTTTCGTAACGAGATGTAGAAGTTTTGAGTGAAAATTGTGAAGAACGAGGAAGCATAATATATAATAATATGCGTTAAGGGGTTCTGAACAATTTAGAGCCAAAACTTCAAGCCATAGTAGAAAAAATTATTACGCATTGGGTTTATTGATATGAGAGATATAAATAAGATAGGCATAAATAAAAAATATCTTTTTTTCTTCTTGTCTTTAATTCTATTGGGAGGATTAGTTTTCAGCGATTTTGTTTTTGCCAGTAGCTGTCCGTCTAAAACAACCGTTAAGGGGACTTCTGTAACTTTTGTCGGAGAACTGACCGATAACGGAGGGGATTCTGCTACTTCTGTTTGGTTTGAATACGGAAAAACAACAAATTATGGAAATAAAACGCAAGAGAAGTCTTTATATTCTCCTAAATTGTATTGCATTGATGTTTCGGGGTTGGATTCTTGCACTACCTATCAGTATAGAGCAGTGGCGAGAAACAGCGCCGGAGCTTCTTATGGGAACAATGAAAGCTTTACCACTACTTGCGGTGATTTGACATTAGATGTGTTTGCTCGCAATCTTTCTGACAACACAACTTTTTCGAAACAAGCATTAGCAGATCCTAGCGAGATAGTTTCCTTTCTGATTAAGGTAAAAGCAGGGAGCTCAGGAGCAAAAAATGTGAATGTAAAAGATATCATTCCCCAAAAAATGTCCTATCAGGCAAATAGTTTAAAAATAAACGGGACTCTTTCAAGTGGCGATATTTTCTCCTCCTTGAACCTTGGCGACTTGGCAGGTAACGAAGAGAAGAAAATTACTTTTAATGCTCAAGTAGCAGGTTCCGAAAGTTTTGGATTCGGGGAAAGCAATCTTAATGATTCGGCGAGCGTTTCGGGAGAGGGCTTATCTTCAATATCAGACAATGCCAGAGTGATTGTGGCCAAAAAAGCGGTTTTGGGAGCGACAACGGTATCTACGGGTCTGACTAACAATATTTTCTTTGATTCCTTTTTTATTCCTTTGATTATTGCCTTAGGGATTGTCTGGCTCTTGAAAACAAACATCATTGATTTTGAGCAGTGGTTGGACAAAAAGAAGAAAGGATACCGTCAATATAAAACAAATAAACTCTTACAGTTGAAAATCAGAAAAATTAAATTTAATGAGTGGCTGAAAAACGCGAACGGGCAAAAGTAAAAAATGGACCGTTGCGCATTATTTTGTCGAAGAAAAAGCCCTAATATCAGGGCTTTTTCTATTGACAAAATTAAAATAAGGTGTATAATGTGAATAGAAATTAAGTTCTTTTATAAAGAAAGGAGGTGTGAGATGAGAAAGATTTTAATACTGTTGGCAGTGCTTGTTATGGCGTCTACATCTGTCTATGGGCAGGACCCATGGACGGAATGGGCGTTCAATGGCGGTGACAACGGCTATAGTTCTTCTACTTCTTCTACTGCTATCGGTGGTAGTAATTACTACCAGCAGTCTGCCCATAGAGTAGAAGCAATTTCCCCACTCAGGGATGGGGGATACGTAATTGTCACGGAAGACGGTAGGGTCGTGACAATTAGCTCAAGAGGGAAGATCACCGCTGACAACAACGGTGGAAGAATCCTGGAGAAAATTATCCCTTGGGTTGCTACTTTGGGGATAGTAAAAATCATCTATTGATGATCCATAAGTAAAGGCGATTTTTTTTAAAAGAATCGCCTATTTTTTTTGAAAAAATGTTTCTATGTTGGCAAATTTCGCTGAACTAATTAACTTTAGCTATTGCAGATTTGCTGAAAGTTGTTAATAATTAAAAAATGCACCCTCAAAAAGATTATTATCTTAAAATTGGAAGGGCATCTGATTTAAAAGATGCCAAAGAACGAACTATCTTTCGTTTTTTTGAAATTCTTCCTGGAGCATCATCTTGGGGAATTTTATTTTTAGCTGTTATTCTTTCCTGGAAAAAACCAATATGGATAGCTTTTTTTATAATTACTTACACGATTTTTTGGCTTTTTCGGACAATTTATTTTTCTTTCCATCTTTGGATAAGTTATAAAAAAATGAGAAAAAGCGAAAAAACAAATTGGCTGGAAAAAGTAAAGAAATTTCCTCGATGGGAAGATATGTATCATTTGATCGTCGCTCCTATGTATAAAGAATCAATCGATATTGTCAGGGATGACTTAAAGTCGTTGGAAAGAAGTGACTACCCGAATAACAAAATGATTGTAGTTCTAGCCTGCGAAGAAAGGGCGATAGCAGACACTAAAGAAACGGCAGAAAAGATTGAAAAAGAGTTCGGCTCTAAGTTTTTTAAATTTATGATAACCTGGCACCCATCTAACATTGCTGGCGAAATCGCTGGCAAGGGCTCTAATGAAACATGGGCAGCCAGAAAAGCGAAAGAAAAAATCATAGACCCCCTAAAAATTCCCTACAAGAATATAATTTTTTCTTCATTTGACATTGATACTTGTATTTTTCCAAAATATTTTAGCTGCCTTACCTATTATTATCTATCTGTAAAGAATCCGGCCAGAACAAGCTTTCAGCCAGTTCCCGTTTATATTAATAATATTTGGCAAGCGCCTGTTTTTTCTAGAGTTTTTTCTTTTTCTTCTACCTTTTGGCACACTATAAACCAAGAACGGCAGGAAAAATTAGTGACTTTTTCTTCCCATTCAATGAGCTTTGAAACCTTAGTAGATGTTGGTTTTAAACAAACGAATGTTGTTTCAGATGATTCAAGGATTTTTTGGCAATGCTTTTTGAAATATAGCGGAAACTATAGGGTTCAACCACTATATTATCCCGTTTCTATGGACGCAAATGCGGCAGGAAGTATTTGGCGGACGATGATTAATATCTATAAGCAGCAAAAGAGGTGGGCTTATGGAGCGGAGAATATTCCCTATTTTCTCTTTGGTTTTTTAAAGAATAATAAAATTTCCTTGAAAAAGAAATTTTATTTGGGTCTTTCATCGATAGAAGAATATATTTCTTGGGCGACTTCCAGTATTTTAATTTTTTTGTTAGGATGGCTTCCTTTACTTTTAGGCGGCCAGGTATTTGCTCAAACATTAATTTCCTATAATTTACCGTTGATTGTTAGCAAGATTACGACATTATCTATGCTTGGCCTTTTACTTTCTGTTTATTTAAGTTTTATTCTCATTCCTCCAAAACCGCCAGAATACGGTCGCTTTAAGAGTTTTATTTTTGCTTTCAGCTGGGTTTTGTTTCCATTTATGATGATTTTTTTTACATCCTTTCCGGCATTAGACGCCCAAACTCGCTTAATGTTTGGGAAATATATGGGTTTTTGGGTGACAGAGAAAGTTAGGAAATAACGCTATTCCAAGTGTATTCTTTCCCTAAATTTTCCCAGTTTATCCCGCAAAGCGGGATATTTTTTTAAGAGAGGGTCATTCTGGAGCGTTTCTTTGGCCGATTCTCTTGCTTTTTCAACTAAACGTATATTTCCTAAGGCGTTCATCGTCAAATCAGGGATTCCCCATTGTCTTGTTCCTCTAAAATCACCCGGTCCTCTGAGCTGAAGATCTTTTTCCGCCAAAGAAAAACCGTTTTCAGAAGAAATAAGTGCTTTTAATCTTTCTCTAGTTTTTTTTGAATGGGAGTCAGTGAAAAGCAGACAGTAAGATTGATATTTTGATCTTCCTACTCTTCCCCTAAATTGATGTAATTGCGCCAATCCGAATCTTTCCGCTCCTTCAATAAGCATTACGGAGGCGTTAGGTATATCGATGCCTACTTCAACCACCGAGGTCGAAACTAAAATGTCTATCTTTTTGTTTTTGAAATCTTTCATTGTTTTTTCTTTTTCCTTGCTGGCCATTTTTCCGTGAAGCATACCTATTTTTAGATCGGGGAAGATTTCTTTTGATAGTTTTTCATATTCTTCTTCTACCGCTTTCACCTTCGCCCAATTTAATTTTGATTCTGATAAATTAATATCCTGATTCAAACGGGACTCTTCGTCGTTGTCGTTTCCTTCAATTCTCGGGCAAATTACAAATACCTGCCTCCCTTTTTTAATTTCTTTTCTTATAAAATTGTATGATTTTTTTCTTTCTTCCGGGCTTATTGATTTAGTGATTATTTTTTTTCTTCCCCTTGGTAGTTCATCGATTATGGAAAGGTCAAGGTCTCCGTAAAGAGTGAGGGCTAACGTTCGAGGAATCGGCGTTGCTGTCATTGAAAGCAAATGGGGAATTATTCTTTGTCCTCTCTCGTTTTTTGAGGATTTGCAGAGCTTTGCTCTTTGCTTGACGCCGAAGCGGTGCTGTTCGTCCAAGACCACTAAAGCAAGATTGCCGAATTTCACCTTATCCTGAATTAAGGCATGAGTGCCGATTAGAATATCCAATTCTCCCTTTAAAATCTTTTCAAGCAGTTTTTTGCGGGAAATTTCAATTATTTCATTTTTTAGTTTTTTTGAACGGAACTGATCCTGTTTTCCGGTCAATAATCCAATATCTATCTTAAAACCAGAGAGTAGTTTAGATACTTCCCGAAAGTGTTGTTTAGCTAAAATTTCAGTCGGGGCCATAAAAGCTACTTGATGTCCAGCCTTAACAACATTTAAAGCGGCCATAATAGCTATGGCCGTTTTTCCTGAGCCAACATCTCCCTCTAAAAGGCGGTTCATTGGCATATTTCTTTCCATGTTTTTTAGAATTTGCCATGCAGATTTTTTTTGGGCGCCAGTAAGACTGAAAGGCAAAGATTTAACGAATTTTTTGATTAATTCCAAATCAAGAGGAATAGGAATTGATTTTTCTTTTGCCAGCCGCGCTCTTTCCCTTAAAACAAAAAGTTCAATTAGAAAAATTTCCTCAAAAGAAAATCTTTTCTGAGCCGCTTTGGCCAGCTTTTCTGAATCGGGAAAATGGATTTGCCAAAGGGCTTGTCCCATGGAGGGGAAGTTATTTTCTTTTATTATTTTTCTGGGCAGAATTTCCGGAATTGTGCTCCTGAAACGAGTCAGCAGCGGTCTCAAAATATATCTCAGCCACCTTGAAGACAGTCCCTCGGTTTCAGGATAAACAGGCACTAATTTTCCAGTGTGGGTGAGTTCGCTTTTAAGCGATTTTTCATAGGCGGGATTACTTAAATATATTTCATTTCTTCCTATAGTCACTTTTCCGGAAAGGAAAAGATAATCTCCCTTTTTAAAAATCCTTGTTAAATATGGCTGCTGGAACCAAATCGCTCCTATCGCTCCTGTTTTATCTTCTACGATTGCTTGAGTAATAGCCATTTTTCTTTTCCATGTTTGGCTATTTTTAATCTCTAGGATTTTCCCCCGAACAGTGCAAATCTCGTTAATTTTTACTTTGGATATAGGAACTAAATTTGAAAAATCATCGTATCGACGAGGAAAATGAAAAAAGAGGTCTTGGATTGTTTTAATGCCAAGCTTTTTTAGTTTTTTTTGAAAAACAGGGCCGATTCCCGATATTTTTTCAATTGGCGTTGAGAGATTCATATGGTTCTTTTATTATAAACTAAGCAAGTTGTTCTTTGAATAGACAAGTGTTTTTCCTTAAATTGTCCTTTTGGCTATCCTTAGGGATTTTTCTTGGCAAAGAATAGATAATAAAATAGCAGGGAACAATTCTCTGCTATTTATTTTATCCAAGATTGAGATTAGCTCAGCTAATTTTTTGCCCTCTAAACATTCGCAAGGGATATTTAATTATGTTTGTGTCCCCACCAGGACTCGAACCTGGATCAACGGCTCCGCAAGCCATTACTCTATCCGTTAAGCTATGGGGACGATTTCGTTTGCGGAGAGGGTGGGATTCGGACCCACGCGGGATTGCTCCCAACACATTAGCAGTGTGTCGCTTTAAACCGCTCAGCCACCTCTCCTTAATTTTGCCTATATCTAAACAATAACTAACTTTTATACCTTTTCAAATGTTTGAGGTTATGCGAACTAATAGTTTGAAAATATCTTTGCATATCTTTTATGCTATCAAGCCGTATATCTCTTTTTTCGATATTCAAGATTACCACCATAGCACCGTATTTTTAAAAGCAAGCTATAGCGCCCATTTTGCTACCAATTTCAGCCCTTTTATAAGCGTATCAAAAAAGTTCTTTAATCTTTATATTCTTCGGTATTTTAACTCTTGCAATCTTTGATATTCTCTGAATCACGTTTAAAGGCATTGAATATTCTTCTCTTCTCCGGTTATCTAGTGTTCTTTTGCGTATTTGATTTTATCAGCAAAAAATGCCCATAAAATCCTCAAATTTTGTAGCGCTTTTAATAAAAATTTTTGTTGCCTGCTGGAAGGAAAAATAGCTTTTTGCTAAATTATCCATTATTTTAGATTAGCCGTTAAACTTAATTAAGTCAAATTGATTTTCGGTCGATTTTATGATAAAAATTTATACAAGGAGGAGTGCTCCGAATTGGCTAAGGAACTGGTCTTGAAAACCAGCGGGGAGAAATCCCCTTGTGGGTTCGAGTCCCACCTCCTCCGCACAAAAGGTTTATGGAAATTATTACAGATAAAATTACGATTAAAAGACTTAAAGAAATAGCCCAGAAAATATTTGGCAGTTTAGTTGAAGTAATTGTTAATGTTGAGAAAAAAACGATGGTTGTTAACGGCGAACTTCATTCTTGTGAACAAGAACTATTGACTGAGAACGGTTCGGAGGTAAAAATCTTTGGTGTGTTAACGTCTGTCCTGAGATAAAAGATGAAAACTGGATTAAATTTGATTAATTGTTAATCTCGAATCTCATTTTGTAAAAGAAAATTTTTCATAAAAATAATTTTTTGATATAATTTTTCTATGAACCAAGAAAAAGGAAATAATAGCGAGATAGATTCAAGTAAATCGTTTGGTGATTCAGGCATGAAATTTCAAGAGGAAAGGGAATCACCTCAAAATTTTTTCCGTCCTGGAACTCCGAAAATCATTCGTTGGCTGATTAAGTATTCGGGCGGCCTGATAAAAAATGAGAAGCAGGCG
>CAYZZO010000017.1:0-9074 GCA_964483075.1 uncultured Candidatus Saccharibacteria bacterium
TTGTTAATTGCTTTTATGATATCAAACTTTACCTTTTCTAAGATTCTGTCCTCTCTTTTCTGCCTTACCTCTATTCCGCAAAAATATCTTTTACTAATGATTTTTTCAATTAAAGTAATTTTATGTTGAAGCTGGTTCTTAGTGAGTAAATACCGATCTATCGCTTTAACATACTTTGGCGGATTTAAGCTTATAGTAAAGAAATCCATTTTTGCTTTAATGTCTTTTGACGCTTCCTCAAGCGCATTTTTCCGTTTAATAAGTTTTAAGCAGAAGGGACAAATCTTTTCCTCGTCTGTTTCCATTCCACAAATTTCACAGACTTTCTTCATTTTTGCCTCCTTTCGTTTTAATTTTAAAGATCTGTTCGCAAGTTTTACACCTTACCAGAAGTGCTTTGCCGTCAATTTTTGCAACAACACGATTTAATCTTATTGTATGGCAAAGAGGACATTGGGAATATACAAAGGTTACCAAATTTATTGGTTCTATTTTCTCTTTCATTTTTTCTACCCTCCTTTTTTTTAAATGAACACGATGTGTCTTGGAGCGATAATTTATCACCTTCCCATCAAAGTCGTCTTCTTATGTTTCTGATATCAAGCAAATAGATTTTTCTCTCTATCCGATTTATTTTATTATACCATATTTTAAAGAAAAATCAATTACTTATACGCGACTGCGCTTTATTGATAGAAGTACGGCCTTGTTATTTTGTGGGTTCGCCATATTATTCGACACATTTGGCTTTGTCGAATGGCAGTGTAATCCTAATTGTTAAAAATTAATCCTTGTTGTCTTTTGCCACTCTTTTACGCCCCAGAGCAATCTTGTAGTTTAGAAAAAATTACTTAGTTGTCCACAATTTGACTAAAATTTCTGAATCGGTAAAATGGAATAATAATTATGAAAAATAAAACCAAAAAAAATAGATTGCCAAAAACTTTTTCTAAAGAAATTAAGCAGGTTAAAAAAAGAGACGGAAGAATTGTGGATTTTGCCCAGGGCAAAATTACGAAAGCAATTCTAAAGGCAATGGTCGCAACAGGGCAAGGAAATGCAAAGGAATCGAAAAAACTTTCAGATAAGGTAGTTAAAATTCTGAATAAGAAGTTTGACGGGAAAAAAATTCCTGGAGTTGAAGAAATACAGGATATCGTTGAAGAAGTTTTACTTTCTTCTCCTTTTCGAAGGACGGCTAAAGCTTATATTATTTATAGGGATCAGCATACTAAAATTCGAGAAGTTGAGGATAAAATGCAAGTTGATTTAGTTGACCAGTATTTAAGCGAATTAGATTGGCAAGTTAAAGAAAACAGCAATATGTCTTATTCACTTCAAGGTTTGAATAATTATCTTTCCTCAGAATTAAGTAAAACATATTGGCTGAATAAAATTTATCCTCCGGAAATAAAAAATGCCTATCTTGACGGTGATTTCCATATACACGACTTAGGAATGCTTTCTGTTTATTGCGTCGGATGGGACTTACAAGATCTTTTACTGGTTGGATTCGGAGGAGTTTCTGGAAAAATTGAATCAAAACCGGCAAAGCATTTTAGGGCGGCTTTAGGGCAAGTGGTAAATTTTATGTATACTCTCCAAGGAGAGGCGGCAGGTGCTCAGGCTTTTTCAAATTTTGATACTCTTTTAGCTCCCTTTATTCGCTACGACCATCTTTCCTATAAGAATGTTAAACAGGCAATGCAAGAATTTATCTTTAATATGAACGTGCCAACTAGAGTTGGATTTCAAACTCCCTACACAAATTTAACTTTCGATTTAATTGTTCCGAAAATTTATGCCGATCAAGCAGTAATTATTGGAGGGGAAATGAAGAATATTACTTATAGCGATTTTCAAGAAGAAATGAATATTCTGAATAGAGCTTTCCTTGAAGTGATGACTGAGGGAGACGCCAAGGGCAGGGTTTTTACTTTTCCCATTCCAACCTATAACGTTACAAAAGATTTTGATTGGGAGAATCCTATCATTACTTTGTTGGACGAAGTAACAGCAAAATATGGATTACCTTATTTTTCAAATTTTATTAATTCTGATATGAAGCCAGACGACGTTAGAAGCATGTGTTGTAGGCTTCGATTAGATCTGACCGAATTAAGAAAGAGAGGAGGTGGTTATTTTGGCGCCAATCCGCTAACTGGCTCTATTGGCGTTGTTACGATAAATATGCCAAGAATTGGCTATCTCTCCAATAGCAAGAAACAATTTCTTGAGAAATTAGGATCTTTAATGGTTTTAGCCAAAAACAGTTTGGAGATTAAAAGAAAAGTTTTAGAAAGGCTAACAGATAGAGGACTTTATCCTTATACTAGGTTTTATCTGAGAGAAATTAAAAAAAGGTTTAATGAATATTGGAAAAATCATTTCTCGACAATTGGTTTGTTGGGAATGAACGAAGCTTGTTTAAATTTATTTGGTAAAAACATCGCCAGCCCTGAAGGCCAGAAGTTTTCTGAAGAAGTCCTCGACTTTATGAGAAATAAAACGTTAGAGTTCCAGAAAGAAACAAATAACATTTATAATATAGAGGCTACGCCAGCCGAAGGAACTTCGTATCGTTTAGCCCTTAAAGATAAAAAGAAATATCCGGACATTATCTGTGCCAACGAAGAGGAGTACAAAAAGGGCGCCGAACCGTTTTACACTAATTCTAGCCAACTTCCAGTTAATTATACCGATGATATTTTCGAGGCGCTTGACTTGCAGGACAATTTACAGGTTAAATATACCGGGGGGACGACGGTCCATCTCTTTCTTGGGGAAAAAATTGACGACCCGACAGTTGTTAAGCATCTCGTCAAAAAAATATGCGAGAAATATCATCTTCCTTATTTTACTATTACGCCAACCTTTAGCATTTGTCCGGTTCACGGATATATTCCCGGAGAACAGTATGTTTGTCCTAAGTGCGGGGAGGAATGCGAGGTTTATTCTCGCTCTGTTGGTTATCTGCGACCAGTTAAACAATGGAATAAAGGAAAAACAGAAGAATTCAAAGAAAGAAAGACCTTTAAGATTTAACGTTTATTTTAGGTTTATTGTTATGCTAATAGGCGGACTTAAAAAATCTTCTTTAATTGATTATCCAGGTAAAATATGTGCAATTGTTTTTACACAGGGATGTAATTTTCGCTGCCCGTATTGCCATAACCCGGAGCTGGTAAAACCGGAACTTTTTGAAAAATCTATTCCAGAAGAAGAGATTTTTTCATTTTTAGAAACAAGGAGAGGAAAATTAGACGCTGTAGAAATAACAGGAGGAGAGCCAACGCTTCAGAAAGATCTTCTTCTCTTTATTAAGAAAATAAAGGACAAGGGTTTTTTGGTTAAACTTGATTCTAATGGAACAAATCCAGAAATAGTGAAAAATGCAATAAAAAACAAATTAGTTAATTATTTGGCAATGGACATTAAGGCGCCTTTAGAAAAATACAGCAAAGTTGTCGGAGCCGATGTAGATATTAAGAAAATAAAGAAGAACATAGATTTAATTATGAATTCCGGCATTAATTACGAATTTAGAACGACACTTGTTAAGTCATTATTGTCAAAAGAAGATATAATTAAAATAGGGAAGCTAATAAAAGGCGCTAAAAATTATTTTTTGCAGAAATTTGTTCCGACAAAGACATTAAATCCTGATTTTATGAGCGAAAAAACATATTCAGACAAAGAGTTAGAAGAGTTGAAAAGTATATTAGGAGAATATGTTGAAAATTGTATGATAAGATAATGAGCCTAATGCGCAATAATTTTTTCTGCTATAATTTAAGTATTTTGCTTCTAAATTATTCAGAATTCGCCAATGCGTACCCTGCGTATACCTTCTCACCTTTTTACAATTTTCGCTTGAATCTTCAAATTTCGTTGTGGAAGATTATTATATATTAGGTTTAATTAACTTATATTGCTTGCTTATTCTAAAAAGCCGAAAAATTATTTTTCGGCTTTTTAGTTTTTCAAAGAGTTGACAACTTATTATTATGGGTATATACTCATAACAATACATATCATAAAATTATTTTTTGGTATTTTAAAAAGGTTGTGTTAAAATTAAGTTAAAAGTGGCTTAACGAAACAATTATTTTTACGCTTTTGCGGAGGAATTAATACGCGTTAAGCCTGAAAAATATGCCATTTAGAGACGGAACAGGTCCTTCTGGAGCAGGCCCGATGACTGGGAGAGGATTAGGTCGTTGCACCGGTTATTCTTCACCCGATTATACAAAAAATTTTAGAAATAGATATTTTGGAAAAAATTTTGGTTATGGAAGAAGGTTTGGATACGGTAGATGTTTTGGCCGAGGATATTGGAGGGCGAGTTGGTCTGGTCGGAGAGATTATCCCCAAAGCGAAACAGAGACCACTAAAAAAGAAGAGAAAGAAATGTTGAACGAGGAACTAAATTACCTTAAGGGCGATATGGAGTCTATTAAAAAAAGAATTCAGGAACTAGAAGGAAAGAAAAAAAAATAAAATTATTGCATATTAGTTTATTATTAAGCGTTGCACTTATTAATTAATAAATTCAAAAATATGCCATTTAACGATGACAATAATTTCGGTTCAGGCCATGGATTAGACGGGGAAGGCGGTCGGGGAAGGCAATCGGGCGGTTTTGGTTTAGGCGCCGGCGGAGAATGTATTTGCCCTAAGTGCGGAACGAAAATTCCTCACAAAGCAGGAATTCCTTGTTATGAAGAAAAATGTCCGAAATGTGGATCCCAAATGACAAGAGAAAGATAATATCATTGTCTGCCTAGACAGACAATGATAGAAATCCAAAGCTCAAATGTCAAACGTCAAATCAATGTCAAATGACTAAATGACAAATGTTAAAATTAAAGGTTTTGGATTTTGGATTTTGTCCTAGACCTGTTCGGGACGGACTAAGGTTTGGCATTTGGCATTTGGATTTTGGATTTATTTTTATATATTATGCGTATTTGTATTACCAGTAGTGGCCCTGATTTAGATTCTTTAGTCGACCCTCGCTTTGGCCGATGTCCTTATTTTATCTTTGTTGACAGTGATAATTTGGAAAAAATAGATGTTGTTTCTAACGAGGGAATAAATGCGGCGAGAGGGGCGGGAGTTCGATCTGCGCAGACGGTTATTGCTCAAAAGGCAGAAGCGGTTATCACTGGAAATGTTGGCCCTAACTCTTTTATGGTTCTAAGTAGTTCGAAAATAAAAGTTTTTCAGACTCTTACGAAATTAAAAATAAAAGAAGCGTTATCTTCTTTTAATCAAGATAAGTTATCAGAGATAACACGGCCGGTTGGAACAAGATTTAGCGCTTCTGGCCAGAGAAGAGGATTGGGTCGCGGAAGAGGCTTGAGCAAAGGAAAATAACCTGAAATAAAAAAGAAGACAAAATTTCCTATTTTATGGATAAAGAAAAAGTTTCAATATTAAGTACTCTTGTCAATGCTATTTTAGCTGTTTCTAAATTGTTTTTTGGTTTGACAATTGGAAGTACCGCTTTGACTGCTGACGGAGTTCATTCGGGAATAGATATTATTTCCTCTCTCGGCACTTATTTTGGGATTAAAATTGCTAAAAAGCCAGTAGACGAAAAACATCCTTATGGTCATTATCGCGCAGAGAGTTTAGCCGGACTTTTTGTTACTATTCTTTTAGCTAGCTCCGCTATTTGGATTATCTATGAAGCTGTTGTAAAATTTTTTACAAGAAAGCAAGAAATATTTAGTTTAGGAGCGATAATTTTAGTTATTATTACTATTATTGTTAACGAATTAATGGCTCGGCTAAAATTTTATTACGGCAGAAAAGATGAAAGCTTATCCTTGGTAGCCGATGCTGAGCATTCAAGGGCAGATGCATTATCTTCTGCTGGTGTTTTGATTCCCCTTTTTTTCGCTAGATATTTCCCTCCGATCGACGGAATAGTCGCTTTTTTAATAGGTGGATATATCCTTTTCGAATCTTTTAAATTAGGAAAAGAAATTACAGACTCCCTTTTAGATGTTTCCAACAAGGACGTTGAAGGGAAAATAAAAAAGATTTGCCAAAGGCATAATGTTGAAATATCAGAATTAAAGACAAGAAAGATCGGTTCGGCAAATTTTGCTGAAATAAAAATTAAACTTCCATCAAAACTTAAAGTTGAAAATGTTCAAAAAATTACAGATACTTTGGAGGATAGATTACTTAAAAATATTCCTGAGCTAAAGCAGATAGTTATTTCTATCGAGGCCTATCAAATGGCGAAAAGCATTATCTTACCTAAACTTGGAAAGAAGATAGGCGAGTTTGAGGGGTTTGAGCGCATAGGCCCTAAAAAGAAAGGCATGAGAATTATAATACCTGTTAAAGATAAAAAAGACGAAATTAACGAAGACTTTGGAGCGAGCGATTATCTGATAGTTGACATTAAAAATGGCGAGATTATTTTAAAAGAATATTTTAAAAATCCATCTTTTAAACAGAACTCTCCTCATGGCGCAAGATTCGTAAAGGCAATAAGAGCTGATAAAATCTTTGTTCGGCGAATCGGAGAAAACGCTAAAAAAAGTTTGGAAAATTTTGGAATTGAAGTAGAAATTGCTCCATCCGAAAAAAACATTGACGATGTGTTAAAAGAGGCTCAAAAAAATACCGAAGAGAGCTAATTTTTCTAAACAAACATTGCAAAACATCATGACCGTTTCTGATAAGATAAAAAAAATAGGAATTACGGGCGGAAAAGGAGGAACCGGGAAGAGCACCTTCGCGGTTTTATTTTCCTTGAAACTAGCTAAACAAGGGAAAAAAGTGATTCTTTGCGACTGTGATGTCGAATGTCCGAATGATTATTTAGTCTTAGGGCAGAAGCTAAAGAAGCCGGTTAAAAATATCTTCGCCGAATTTCCGGTTTTGATTAAGGAAAAATGCAAAAAATGCGGAGTTTGTGTTAAAACCTGCCGACAGAACGCTATATTCCAGCCAAGAGATGAAAGGGGAGATTTAGGCTATCCTGTTTTTATTAAGGATCTTTGTTCTGGATGCGGAGCTTGCTGGGCCGTTTGCCCTTTTGGCGCTATTAAGAAAAAGAAAGAAAAAAATGGCGCAATTTATGTTAATAAGATAAAAAAAGATTTTTGGTTGGTTACTGGCTTAGCCAATCCCGGACTTGAAGAAACCGGTCCGATAGTGGATGGGGCAAAAAAATTTGCTTTGGCTTTTGCCGAGAGAAAAAAAGCGGATTATATACTTTTTGATACGGCAGCAGGAACGCATTGTCCAGTAATTTCTGCGTTGCTTGGATGTGATTACGCTTATTGTGTTACCGAACCAACGCCTATGGGCGCGTATGACCTGGATTTAATTTTGAGATTATCTAAAAAACTTAAAGTTCCTGCTAAAATAATTTTAAATCAAGCAGACCTGGGTAATAAAAAAATAATTCAGAAAATTGCTAAAAAGTTTAAGGTAAAAATTGAAGAAGAAATTCCTTATTCAAAAAAAATAGCGGAAGCATATTCAAAAGGTCGATTATTTGACTTCGGCTCTTTGCCGAAATCAAGAACTCATAAACAATAAAATCTAATTTGTAAATTCATGGCAATAATTTCTTCCTTAGAAAAAAATCAAGCTTCAGAAAAAGTAAAAGAAATCTATGAAGGATTTGAAGATCAAGGCAAGAAGGTTCCCGAATGGGTAAAAGTGATGGCTCATCGGCCAGAGATATTAAAAGAGTTTTTTGAACTTTTTAATGCCGTTATGAATAATGGTAAGGTCAACGATAGATTAAAATGGAGAATAGCTTATACTGTTTCAGAAACCCTGAAATGTAAATTTTGTGTTGATGTTACCCTAAAGATGCTGAAAAAAATGGGAGCGAGCGATGAAGAGATTGAGGATGTTAAAAAAATAGAAGAGTTTTCGGAAAAAGAAAAAGAAACCTTGGAATTAGTAAAAGAAGTAACTCTCAAGGCTCATGTCTGCACTCCTGAGCTTTTTAAAAAAATGAAAGAGAATTTTTCAGAATCAGAAATTGTCGAGATAATATCAATTGTCGGTCTTTTTAACTATATCAATCGTTTTAATAATACTTTTTGCATTCTTCCTGAATAGTCCTTGTTTTTCACCTCCAAATGCCTAATTTTGAAGCGATAGCGATTTATGTCATTAAAGGAATATTGGGAAAAAAGAAAATTCAAAAAGACTTCCGAGCCAAAAGGAAAAATTTTTAAAGTTTCAAAGAATAGATTTGTTATTCAAGAGCATTGGGCGACCAGCCATCATTTCGATCTCAGATTAGAGATCAAGGGAGTTCTAATGTCTTGGGCAGTGCCGAAAGGAGTACCGAGAAAAAAGGGAATAAAGCGATTAGCTATCCGGACAGAAGACCATCCTCTTGAGTATATTAATTTTGAAGGGGAAATTCCCGAGGGTAATTATGGAGCTGGTATTGTTAAAATTTTTGATAAAGGAAAATATAAATTAATCAAAAAAACAAAAGAATCTATTGTCTTTAAGCTGGGAGGTAAAAAATTAAAAGGGAATTATTCATTGATTAAAATGAAAAATAGCGAGAAACAATGGCTTCTATTTAAAACATGAAAAGAGAAAAGGCCTTAGGCCTATTAAAAGAAAATATTAAAAATAAAAATCTTATCAAACACTGCTTAGCCGTAGAAGCGGCAATGATGGATTTTGCCGAATATTTTAACGAGGATAAAAATAAATGGGGAATTGCCGGCTTATTGCATGACATTGATTATGAAAAAGTAGAAGGCGAGCTCGAAGAGCACTCTAGGGTTGGCGCTGAAATGCTAAAAAAATTAGGTCTTGATGATGAAATTTGCGACGCCGTCTTAACTCATAACGAAATACACAAAATAGAGCCGAAGACATTAATGGCAAAAGCGCTTTATTGCGTTGACCCCTTGACTGGCTTAATTGTTGCCGCTACGCTTGTTTTGCCTTCTAAAAAGATAAATGATTTAAAAACAGAGAATATTTTAAAACGTTTTAAAGAAAAAGCCTTTGCCCGAGGGGCTAATAGAGAAATAATAAAAAGGTCTGAGGATTTATTAGGATTG
>CAYZZO010000018.1:0-8579 GCA_964483075.1 uncultured Candidatus Saccharibacteria bacterium
AACAGGACGGTTTTAATTTTATTTTTTTTGTTCTAAACTATTAAAAGATTCAAATCTTGCTTCTTAAACCAAAAAGACTTTACGCCTCGAACTTAATTTTGCCTAATCGCGTTTTTTTGTTCCGGTGTTTAGCTTTACGAAAATATGGAAGAACAAAAAAAATATAGGCAGATAGTTAATTTTTTAACACAAGTAGGCAAACTCAAAGAAAGAAAACGAAGAGGATGGATTTTAAACGGAATTAGAAACCCGGAGACAACTGCCGGACATACCTTTAGAATGATTATGCTTGTTTGGCTTTTAGGAAAAGAAAAGAAAGGGCTTGATTTAGAAAAAATTTTGAAAATGGCTTTAATACATGATATTTGCGAGGTTTACACTTGGGACGAAACTCCGTATGACCCTCTTGTTCCAAGAGATACCAGTAAAAAGAAAGAAATAAGGAAAGTTTTGGACAAGTGGCCTAATTTTACTCTTGCCCAGAAGAAGAAAAAGGCAGAAAAAAAGCACGAAAGAGAGTTAAAAAGCTTAAAAAAACTTGTTTCTTCTCTGCCGAATAATTTAAGTAAAAAAATAATTAATCTTTGGCAGGAATTCGATCTTGGATTAAGCAGAGAAGGGAGATTTGTGAGGCAGGCAGATAAGGCGGAAAATTATTTACAAGGCATTGAATACTGGGAGAGAGATGGGAAGATAAAATATAAATTATGGTCTCGATGGGCAAAAGAGATTTTTGATGACCCTGTTTTAATTAAATTTTGCAAAGCGGTCGATAGAAATATTATTCAGAAAAAACTTCGTTTCTTAAAAAAACGCAAAACGAGGAAAAAAGACAAGTCTTAGATTTTTATGTTTAAATCACTCAACAAAGTTGTTAAGGTAATGGTTTTTTCCGATTTGTTTTTAAGTTCTGGCTGGGGACTCGTTGCTCCTATTTTGGCTATTTATATTATAAGAGATATTAAGGGCGGAGACGTCGAAGTGGCTGGAATTGCCATTGGAATTTATTGGTTGACAAAATCTATTTTCCAGTTGCCAATTGCTCATTATTTAGATAAAAACCACGGCGAAAAAGACGACTTTTTCGCTTTATTTACAGGAACTATTTTAGCCTCTCTGACACCTATTGGCTTTATTTTTGCTATTTTCCCTTGGCAAATTTATACACTTCAAACAATCCATGCCTTGGGATTAGCTTTGGCTGTTCCTTCTTGGTCGGCCATCTTTACTCGTCATATTGAAAAAGGAGAAGAGGCTTTTTCTTGGAGCCTTGATAGTTCCTCTATTGGACTTGGCGCGGGAATAGCCGGGATGTTGGGAGGAGTAATCGCAAAAGTTTTTGGTTTTGCCCCTCTTTTTATCGGAGTAAGTGTCTTTGGGCTGACAGCCGCCTTTTTATTTTTGCTAATTAAAAACGATTTGCTTCCCAAAACTCCTAGAGACGAAGTGTTTCCTATGCCAAAACATCATTAATCTAAGGGGGGCTAAAGGGAGCGGGATGAATGAAATCAATAAGCCATAAAACTGAGCTATTGTTTCTATGATAAACCTGGAATTAGCAAAAATTTTTCATTCAACTTCTGATTATTTAAAAATAGAAGATATTCCATTTAAGCCGGCTGCTTACAGAAAAGCGGCTATTGTGATTGGAGACCTTAAAGAAGATGTCGGAAAAATTTATAAAAAGGGCGGATTAAAAGCCCTAAAAAATATCCCTGGAATCGGTGAGAGCATTGCTTTAAAGATTGAAGAATATGTTAAAACGGGGAAAATTAGATATTACGAAAAAATAAAAAAGAAAATGCCGATTAATTTAGAAGAGATAGTAAAAGTGGAAGAAATGGGTCCGAAACGAGCAAAAATTTTGTATCAACAATTAGGAGTTAAAAACTTAAGGGACTTAGAAAAAGCGGCAAAAACCCATAAAATTGCTTCGTTATTTGGATTTGGAGAAAAAAGCGAAAAGAATATCTTAGAAGGAATCGATTTTTTAAAAAAGAGCAAAGGAAGATTTCTTCTAGGGGAAATAATGCCGGAAGTAAAAGAGATTGTAGGAAGATTAAAGAATCTAAATGAGGTTAAAAAAGTAAGCGTTGCCGGTTCAGTAAGGCGAATGAAAGAAACAATTGGCGACGTGGATGTTTTGGTTGTATCAAAAAGACCGGACAAGGTAATGGATTTTTTTACTTCTTGGCCAGGTATTATTAAAGTTTGGGGGAAAGGCCTGACAAAATCATCTGTCAGAATGAAGGCTGGATTTGACATAGACTTAAGGGTGGTTCCAGAAAAAAGCTATGGTTCAGCTCTTCAATATTTTACAGGCTCAAAAGAGCATAATATCGTGACTAGAAAAGTCGCTATTTCAAAAGGATTAAAACTTAATGAATACGGGGTTTTTAGGGACAGGAAGATGGTAGCGGGGAAAACGGAAGAAGAAGTTTATAAAGCAATCGGGCTTTCTTTAATCCCTCCCGAAATGAGGACAAATAAGGGAGAAATAGAAGCCGCTCTTAGGGGAGAGTTGCCAAAAATTATTGGATACAACGACATAAAAGGTGATATTCACTGTCACTCAAATTGGGATGGCGGGAAGAATTCAATCGCTCAGATGGCAGAAGCTGCCCAAGAAATGAAATACGAATACTTGGGAATTTCCGACCATACCAAGTTTTTGAGGATTGAACATGGATTAAACGAAAAACAACTTTCTCAGCAGCGCAAGGAAATAGATAGAATAAATGCCAAAATCCAAATGTCAAATGTCAAATCAAATTCAAAATCCAAATTTCAAATTTTACAAGGTTGTGAGGCAAATATCTTAAACGACGGTTCAGTTGATATAAAAGACGAGGCGCTTGAGAAATTAGATTATGTTATTGCCGGAATTCATTCTAATCTTAAAATGGGGAAAACAGAGATGACAGAGAGAATGATTAAGGCGATGAAGAATCCGAATATTAATATTATTGCTCATCCGACTGGCAGAATAATTAAACGCCGAGAGGCTTATCAGATTGATTTTGATAAAATTTTGGGAGCGGCTCGAGAATTTAATGTAATTTTAGAAATAAATTCTTCTCCTGATAGATTGGACTTAAGCGATTTTTATATTAGGAGGGCAAAAAGGGCAGGCGTAAAAATGATAATCAACACTGATGCTCATCATAAAAACCAATTAACTAATATCGAATTTGGCATTGCTCAGGCGCGGCGAGGGTGGGCAGAAAAAAAAGATATCATTAACGCTTGGCCAATAGAAAAACTTCTAAAGTTTTTCAAATAAATTTTGTTTAAATAAAATTTGATATTCTTGCGATTATTCAAAATTCCCAATAATTGACGGCCGTCAATTATTGGGGAAGAGAGCGTTGTTGTAGTAATAATACTATTATGAGAAAGCCTAAAAAAGATTCATTAACCTATAAAATATTAAATTACTTGAAAGAAACTTCAAAAGACCTTTTTGATTCGGGAATAACAATAATGTTGGATCCTAAAGAAGTAACAAGAGGAATGGGGCTTTATACTCAAAATCGCCCGATACATTATTCTCCTAAAGAAATTTTTAACGTGAAGAGAAGTCCTTATTTTACTTTTAAAAATCGCACCTTTTATTTAACTCGTAAAGGACGGATAGAAATTATTAAAACTATTATAAAAGAAAAGAAAAATAAAAAAGTAAAATGGGACGGGAAATGGAGAGCAATTATTTTTGATATCCCCGAATTAAACAGAAGAGAAAGGGCGTTTCTGAGAAATGAACTTCGATGGATGGGATTTAGAAAACTCCAAGATAGTATCTGGATTTTCCCTTATAATATCGAAAAAGAACTTTTATCTTTATTGAAATTATGGAAAATAGATTTTCGGGGAGATATCAGGTTTTTAAGAATAGAGGAAATAATAGAGGATAAAGATCTTAGAAAACATTTTGGTCTTACATAAATTCTTTTTTTAACAATCCCCAATAATTGACGGCCGTTAATTATTGGGGATTGTTGGCAGAATAACTTTTTGTTAGAATGAATTTATAGTAAGCTAGTATAAATACAAGGTAATAGAAATAAAGGGATTATTAGTTTACCTGGTTAAACAAAATCTTGCATCTAAATTTGTGAATAAATTGTTTACTGGATTTTGTTTAAGCCAAAGATATGGACAAAAAAATATCTTTTCCAATAGCGATAAGCATTATTATAGTTTGCGCTGTTTTGGCCGGGGGAATTTTGCTCTATCGATGTTGGTTGAAACCATCTCCATCAATCCATCCGAGAATTCCTTCAGGTCCCTCAACTCTCAAGACAGAACCAGTTGATTTATCCGGGGTTAAAATTGAAAAGATGAGTTTAGCGAAATATTATTCTTTGGCTTCTCTAGACATTTCCCTTCATGTTTCTCAGTATGGTTTGCCCTTGAAAACCAGCCAGATAAATAATTTTTCCGATTTTTCCAAGAAAATTTCTTTAAGCGATAATGGCCTGAATCTTTTAGAAAAAAATGGGTTTGCGGTTATTAATAATCCTTTTGACTCAAAAGAAGAAGATATTACCCAGCCGTATAAAATCTTGAAAGAGAGAGAAATTCCTGTTTTCGTTACTTCTGATTCTTTGTTGCATTTGTATCATATCCAATTTGACGAAACCTTAAGGCGAATTGAGGAAAGGGAATTTTACGGTAAAATATGGCAGATTAGCAAAGAACTTTTAGACGATTCGATTGAGAAATATAACAACTCGACAGGAGACCTGAAAGAAGCTTCAAAAAAGAACGTCGCTTATTTGGCGGTTGGCTTGAGTTTACTTCAGCCAAAACCTAATCAGGTTATGGAAAAATGTGAAAAAGACGATTGGGAATGCCAGGACCGAGATAAAACCGCTTTTTTCACGACAGAAGAATTAAATAAATATGCCTTTGCCGTTCCCGATTTTGTCAAAGGCGATGTTGAAAAAGAATTAAGTTTAATAAAAAAGCATCAGGGATTTTTAAATTCTCCTCTCTTTATTTACAAAGAGGATTATTCTCAGTATGTTCCCAGAGGCCATTATACGAGAAGCGAGAAATTAAAGAATTATTTTAAGGCCTTTATGTGGTATGGCAGGATAAGCATGCTTTTGAAAGGAACTGACCAGGTGGGGCCAGGGAAGGCCTGTGAAGATATTCCTCCCTGTAAAGCCCTTATTTCCGATTACGATGCCAAAATTCAGACAATGGAAGCCAGTTTAATATCTTCCAAGTTTGCGGAGAGCGAAGCGTTAAGAGATGAATGGGACAGGATTTATTCAGTAACCGCTTTTTATGTCGGGTTGTCCGACGATTTGGGCCCTTATGAATATATTAAAGCCCTAAACGCTGTATTCGGCGGGGAGTTTAATCCGAACGACTTAACCGAGGAAAATGTCGGAAAATTAAAAGCAAAGTTGGCTGAGTATCAATCTCCGAAAATTTACGGAGGAACCGGCAATTGCAAAATTTGGCCGCCGTTTACTCCGGAACAGGCAGATGAATGCTTGGGAAACACCAAGGGATTCAGATTAATGGGACAGAGGTTTGTTCCCGATTCTTATATGTTTTCTAATATGGTTTCTCCTTATGTGGGACAATATTCCGGCCAGAATTGCGATAAAGCGTTTACCTGCGAAATAACAGAGGGCGGACCAGCCAGGGTTTTCCCCCGCGGCTTGGATATAATGTCTTTATTGGGCTCTCAAAGGGCAAAAGAACTTTTGGAAAAATTAGGTGACACTGAATATACAGGGACAGACGCAAGCGGAAATAAAATTACCTATGAAACCGCTTTTAATAAATTAAAAAAAGAATTTGATGAATTTGACGAAGCGGGTTGGAACAAAAATCTTTATTGGAGCTGGCTCTTTTCTTTGAAAGCCCTGTTAAAAGATTTCGGCGCCGGTTACCCCACTTTTATGCAGAACAAGGCCTGGCAGGACAAAGAATTGACTACTGCTTTGGCTTCTTGGGCCGAACTAAGGCACGATACCATACTTTACGCCAAGCAGAGCTATACAATGGTAGAAAAAGTGAGCATACCTTCTCCAGAAAAACCGGTTGTCGGTTATATTGAGCCGGTTCCGGAATTTTATAACCGATTACTTGCTTTAACCGAAATGACCACCAAGGGCTTGGACGAGATGAAAGTTTTAGACGAGGCTTCAAAATTAAGATTAAAGAATTTGGAAAAAATATTGGCTCGGCTGGTTGAACTGTCGGCAAAAGAATTGAAAAACGAAGGCCTGGCCAAGGAAGATTACGATTTCATCAAAAACTTCGGAGACAATTTGAACGGCGTTATAGCGGATGTCCCAGAAAAATCTAAAAAAACAACAATTGTCGCCGATGTCCACACCGATGGCAACACCAAACAGGTTTTGGAAGAAGGAGTCGGTTATGTTAATTTAGTTCTTGTCGCTTATAAAGTTCCTGACGGTAGAGTTCTAATCGGAGCGGGACCGGTGATGACTTATTACGAATTCAAACAGCCGATGTCAGGCCGGCTGACCGATGAAAAATGGAGGGATATGTTAAGCGCTGAATCGCCGGGAGCGCCCAAATGGGTTTCTAATTTTTCTGAGTAATTAATTTTTCAAAAACAGTCAAGCGTCAGATTATTGAGAGCTTGGCTGTTTTTTAATTATTTTAATCAGAATATTTTCGCGTGGTTAAATTTTTTTTTGCTTTTTCCTAATCCCTAATAATTGACGGCCGTCAATTATTAGGGAATGTTGATGAAGTCCAAAATAAGGCGGTGTCGCCCATTTTGTTGTCTTTAGAAAAATTTTGTGTTATTTTAATATATCATTGAGATTAACAAGAACAATAAAAATTCTACAAGTATGCCGAGAGAAACATCATCTGGAGCTGTTATTTTTCGAAAAGAAAATAATAAAATTTACTACCTTCTTTTACGTTATGAAGCGGGCCATTGGGGTTTTCCTAAGGGACATATTGAAAAAGGGGAAAGCGAGGAGGAAACGATGAAAAGAGAAGTTGAGGAAGAGACTGGCATCAAAGATATCAAAATAATTTCCGGCTTCAAGGAGCATATAAAATATGTTTTCCGAAACATTTATGAATTGAAAGAAAAGCATAAGAAATCAAAGGATCTTTGGGTTTTTAAGGTCGTCACTTTTTATTTAGCCGAAACAAAAACTAAAGAGGTGAAAATTTCTTTTGAACATACGGATTTTAAATGGCTGACTTGCAAAGAAGCCATTAAACAATTATCATTTAAAAATGCGAAAGAAATCCTTAAAAAAGCCGATCAGTTTTTAATATCAAACTCTAAAATTCCGCTTTCTCTTTAATTCTATTTTTTTGGAGCGGAGTAAAAAAATATGCTACCTCAAGTTAAAATTAAAACTCAAAAACTGGAAAAATATCGGAATATTATCCCCGATAGCCTTTTTGAAGAAATAATAGATTTGTCTCGCGAGCTTAACGGCTTAAGTGTTGCCAACATAAATGCAACCCCTCGAGGGGGAGGAGTTGCTGAAATTTTAAAAAGTTTAGTTCCCTTAATGAAAGGAAGTGGCTTAAAAGCGAAATGGTTTGTTATTCCTCCAGGTCGTAAATTCTTTGGTTTGACGAAAGAACTTCATAATGCCCTTCAGGGAAAGAAATTTTCTTTGAATTTTTCTTCTCGGAGATTGTACCAACATTATATGGAAAAGTCAGCAAAAATGATGTTAGATATGAAATCCGATGTTTGGGTTTTGCATGATCCTCAGCCGATCGGCCTTATTCATTATTTATCCGACAAGGATTTTTATCCCGCGATTGCTCGTATCCATATCGACACTACCAATCCAAATTCAGAGGCATGGAATTTTATTAAAGGATTTTTGTTGCAGTATGATAAGATTATTTTCTCAGCAAAAGAATTTGTTCATTCTGATATTCCTAAAAACAAAGCAGTAATTTTTCCTCCCGCTATTGACCCATTGACAGAGAAAAATAATCCTCTTCCTTTACCTGTCGCCAAAACAATTCTTAAGAGTTTTGGAATTGATACCCTAAGGCCATTGGTTTCTCAAATTTCTCGTTTTGATCCATGGAAAGATCCGATGGGAGTGATAAGTGCCTATAGAATGGCTAAGAAAAAAATTCCTGGCCTTCAATTGGCTTTAGTCGGCATTTTTTTGGCTTACGATGACCCGGAAGCAATAAAAATTTTTAAAGAAGTAAGAAAAGAAGCGAAAGGAGATTCTGATATTTTTCTCTTTTCCAATCCTGGCTACTTGGGTAGTTTAAGCGTAGATAGATTTGTTAATGCTTTTCAGACAGCTTCTGATGTGATTTTGCAAAAATCTATCCGAGAAGGGTTCGGATTAGTAGTGTCGGAAGCAATGTGGAAAGGAAAAGCAGTAATTGGGGGAAACGTAGGAGGGATAAAGCTTCAGATAAAGGACGGGAAAAATGGCTTTTTAGTTTCTAGCCCCAAAGAAGCAGCAGAAAGAATTATTCTTCTTACTGAAGACTTGAAATTAAGAGAAAAGATGGGAAGGGCGGCCAAAAAAACGGTAAAAGATAAATTTTTGATGCCAAGACTCTTAAGAGATTATTTA
>CAYZZO010000019.1:0-8233 GCA_964483075.1 uncultured Candidatus Saccharibacteria bacterium
GGAGGCGAGCCCTTTCTAAGACCAGATTTAATCAGGGAGATTGTATTCTTGATAAGAAAAAAGTTTGAGAATAGTATCATTGTTATTCAAACATCAGGTTTCTTGATTAGAAAAGAGATGATTCCATTTCTTAGGGAAAACAAAGTAAGGGTAGAAATAGGCATAGATGGCGATTTTCAAACGATGAGGCGCCATCGTCTGGGCATTGATGAGGGTAAATTTCTGAAAATAAAGGAGAATATAGCATTGCTTCAGGGGAGCAAAATTCCTATTTGCCCCACGATGACGGTTCATCCCCAGGAAGCAAAAAACTTATGGAAAAATTTTCTGTTTCTGGAGAAATTAGGATTATCGGATATTGATGTTAGCCCGGCTTTTTTAGGAAAGTGGAAGGAATTGGATGCTAAAAATTTTAAGAATAATTATACAAGGATAGTGCGTTATATTCTTGGAGAGAAAAAGTTCTATCTATTAAGCTACGGCTACGATAAACCTCTTCAAAAAGAGTGGAAAGAGTTAAATATTCTGCCTTCCGGAGAGATTTTGCCCTCCTGGATGTTTATGTCTCTTCCTGCTGGTTTAAAAAAGCAATATCGGTTATCTTCGGTGAAAGCTCTTGGGAGCGGGAAAGATAATCAGAGCTTGGGAGTTCTTGACAAAGAAATAAAAAAATTTTTCTTTTACCATAAAGCAAGCATTCCCAACCGTAAAGAGTTAAATTCTTTTTTTGGGAAGATAGTTTTTGAGGCAGTGAAGAAGCGATATAGGCTTACCAATAGGAATTTCAAAAATTACGAAGAGATATATACATCGATAGGAAAAATAAATAGAATTTTAGCCCACTTTGAGAAAAAATGAAGAAGAAAATTTTCTTTTATTACACTCACAAAGAAAGTTTGGGGCACGGGACGAGAGCTTTAAGCGTCGCTCAGGGATTAAGTAAAATTGCCAAAGTTTATGTTCTTAATGGAGGAAAAGAACAACCTTCTTTACCAATTCCTCAGGGAATAGAATATTTCAATTTACCTTATCCTTTTTACGATAGAAATAATTATTTTCGGGTTCGGTACCCCCTCGTAGGCAAAAACCAAATTATAAGCAGAATTAATTTCGTTAAGTCACTAGCTGAAAAAATTAAGCCAGACATGTTTTTTACCGAGTTCTTCCCTTTTGGAAGAGTCGAATGCGCTTATGAACTTGTTCCTTTAATTGCTTATTTTAAAAAAAGAAAAGTGAAGATATACGCTAGTATCGGCTATCCATATATGGTCTCTGAAAACAGCAACGTTATAAAAAAAACAACTTCTCTTTATAGCGGATATTTTATCCACACTCCTCCTAACTTGGAGCTTGATTATCTTTTAGAAGATGTTAATAATTTATCCTTGAAAGAACTTTACGATTATTTTTTTGAAGAACAGAGGAAAAAAATTTTTTGGACCGGCTATATTTTACCCAAGAATGTCGAAAAAGCAGAAAAAAAGCCCGTAACTAAAACAACGAAGAGCAAGCTTCAAGTTTTGGTTTCCCGGGGCGGAGGAGTAGTTTCTCCCAAAGTCATTGCTGCGGGTATTCTTGCTAAAAAATATTTGCCAGATAAATATACCCTAAAGGTTTTTGCTGGACCGTCCTCTACGGAGAAAGAATTTCAGTTATTTGAAAATTTGGCTGCTAAGGTTGAAGGGGTTCATTATGAGAGATTTACTCAGAATTTCCCTCTCTATTTAAGAGAAGCAGATATTTCGGTAAGTCTGGCTGGTTACAATACTTCGGTTGAGTTAATGTATCTCCGAAAAAGAACAATTTTAATTCCCGTGATAGAGACGTCAGGCGAAAAAGATCCCGGCACTTGCTTGGAACAAGTTGCCAGAGCAAATGTGATGAGAGACCATATTAATGCAACCATTCTTTCTTACGATAGCTTAACGCCAAGAATTATAGCCGAGGCTATTAAGAAAAAGGCCAGCCAACCACCTCCGAAGGCTGTGCCGCCTGAATGGTTTGCTGGCATTGAAAATATGTTGAATATTTTAGAAAAACTATGACGATAAATTGCGAAAACCAAAGGTCAAATAGGGTCTTGAAACCTCTTATAGACAGAGAAATTGACAAGCTTATTTCTGACTACGAGGATGTGAAATCTTTGAATTATTTTTATTCAAGAGAAGTTGTAAAAAAATGGGAAAATTATATTGGAACCAAAGATGCTTACTTGGTTGATTCTGGGACGACAGCTCTAATACTTTCTCTTAAATTGTTAAAAGTAGAGAAAGGAGATGAGGTGATTTTACCTGTGGGAGTTTATCCGGCCTCAGCTTTGGCAATTTATAGCTTAGGAGCCAAGCCGGTCTTCGTAGATGTTAAAAGGGATGGGACTGTAGATGAAAGGAAGATAGAGCAGAAAATTAGTAAAAAAACAAAAGTGATACTACCTGTCCATATGTATGGAGTCCCCTCAGAAATGGAAGCTGTTAGAAAAATTGCCAAGAAGTATAAGTTAAAAATTTTAGAGGATGTTTGCCAAGCCCATGGCAGCACGTATAAGGGAAAAAAGTTAGGGACATTTGGAGATGTTTCTTCTTTTAGCTTTAATCCTCATAAGACCATAAGTACGCTTGGAGGTGGAGGAGCCATAAATTTTAACCGGAAAGAGTTTAGGAAAAACATTTACCAGTTAGTTCAATACGAGAAGGATGACCCGAAGCTTTTAGAGGCGAAGCGCTCTGCTTCCTCTATGTCTTATATGGATATGGCTTTTCTGAAGTGCAAGTTAGACGCTGTTTCCCTTATTGAGAAGAGTAAAGAGAAAGCGAAAAAACTTTACCAAGACCAGTTGGAATCTCTTTATCCGTCTGTTGAGCTGGTAAAGGATAACCAAGATAAAAAAATTGTCTGGCAGTTTTACCTTATTTACGCTGAGAAAAGAGATAACCTTTTTGTTTACCTGAAGAAACAAGGAGTAATTCCTCGGTTGCCCTACGCTCCTTTGTACAAATTTAAGATATTTGAACCTTGGACGAAGGGGAAGAGATTTCCTCAAGCGGAAAAGAATTTCAAAGAAGGACTTTGTCTTCCCATTTTTCCGTTCATTAAGGATAAGGAAATCCTATATATCATCCAAAAAATTAAGGATTTTTATTCAAATTAAAGCTTTTCAAGAAGCCGTGATAAGAAAAACACTTGGGACAGGTTCCGCTAGTTGCTTTTTTTAATATCTCCTTATAATTTTTGCCTTGAAATCCATCGGGCCAGTTTTTTTGTTTTAAATTGGCTATTGGAGGCATATAGAGGCAAGGGTAAACGTTCTTCTGAGCGTCAACGAATAAGGAGAATTTTGGAGTTTTGCATGATTTGATCATATCTTTCCCAAGAAAAACAAATTTACGAAGAGCTTTTATCACTTTGATATCAACTATTTTTACTTTTTCTCTACTTTCTTTTTTGAGAATATGGTCTAGAAGTTTTTTTATCTCTTTCTTCTGAATGGAATTAAAAGTAGTTTCCAGCGAAGCATTTGCGGCTTTATGGTAGTAATTTTTAGTTCTGTTTTCCACAAATTTAGGGCTAAAAAAGAGATTGTTCTCTCGGCAGAAATAGTAGACGTATAGGATGTCCTTGAAGTTATGGGGACTTATGGTAAATTTTATTTCTATGTTGACTTGAGGAAACTCCCGAGATATCTTTTCAATAGTTTTCATGACTTTTTCCAAGGAATCTTTCTTTCCTCGTAGAAAATTATGAGTTTCTTTTTTTCCATCTAAACTAAGCCCAATGTCCAATCCGTAAAGAAATGACTTGTTTTTTCTAAGAAAATTTATAATTCGCTCGGTGCTATAGCCGTTAGAATAAATTCCTATACTCTTTATGATCCCTCTTGTTTTGTATAAAGTTAGAAGTTTGTAAATTTTGTCTATTTTGGGATGCAAGAATGGCTCGCCTCCAGTAAGAGAAATAGATTTTATAGGCTTAGCAAAAATAGGAGAGAGAATTAAATTTTCTATGTCTCTTAGACTTATTTCGTGTTTCTCTTTCTCTTGCCAGATACTGCACATCTTGCAACGGAGGTTGCAGAGATTTGTAATTTCTAGAGTGATGTCGTGAATTTTTAGTTTATTTCTTCCCATAAGTCGCTTTGTTTGTGTTTTAATTTGTAAAAATTAACCGCGTTGTTTATATAATGTCCAGCAGATAAGGTGTCCAAAGCACCGGCTGTCCGAACCCCAGCGAGGTTCGGCAGCCTGCTCTCTCGCCCCGCCATTCCGCTAAAGCGGAAACCATGCTGGCGGGGCTCCGAGGGCTGCTTTGGATACCTTATCTGCCTCCCTTTGAGGGTTTAAAAGCGTAAACAACGCTTGGGATTCTTACATTTAATTCCGTTAACCTAGAGAAATTAATAAGTTTTATTTTTTTATTTTTTTCGTAAATTTTGAGTGCTCTAATAGTCTTATCAACAACTTCAAAATTTTGTATATCTCTGTGGTGAAGAAGAACGCCCCAAACATTTAGCGGCCCGAAATTCAACTCCCTCACTATTTTTTTGATAATTTCTTCAAGAGGGAAAGTAAGGGGTTCTTTTTTAGTATATTTATTGAGGGAGACTCTAGTTGGCAAATCTAAGAAGGGAATTCCCTTTAAATTTGTTTTTTCTCCTCCTGAAAAAACTTTGAATTTTAGTTGGCTTATTATCTTCAAAGTGTTCTCATCGTATCCATGAAAAGGAGGAATGAAAGCGGGGAAAAAATCTTTGCCGAAATATTTTTTCATTAACTTTTTTCCGTTCAGTATATCTTTCTTTTGTTGGCTATAGTTTCTAGTTTTTCCAAATTCGTACTTTTCTTTTTCAGAGCCGTAATTTTTATGTTCCCAACCATGCTGGACGATGTCTACAAGTTCTGGTTCTTGTTTTTTAACTTTGAGGAGAAACTTGACAGCAGAAGGATTTATTTTCTTCGGGATAGCTCCAAAAACTATTGGTGCTTTCCATTTTGAGCATAACTTCCAAAGACGTTCTAAATTTTGACTTAGTTCAGAAACATCATCGTCTCTTATAAATATGTATTTCATAAAACTCATAGGTTATCCATCCATGGGTCTGGAGAAAAGTAATCACCAAATTTCTGGTAAGCAATAAACCTACTTCCCCCGTGGCATATTTTTCTTAATTTACATTTCTGGCATTGAGCGGGGAGCCATTTTTCCTCGCGTACCTTTTTTAGCCAAGGGTTGTTCCAGGCGGAGAGGATTGTCTCGCCAAGATTAATATCGATGTAATAATTTGGCTTGAAGTATCCCTTGTTGTCTAAAACAAGCCGCTCTTGCCCGTTGTCAAATTGCCCCCCTTTTAGGGTTAGTACGCTAAGTCTTTTATCTTTGCTGATACATAAGGGAACGGCGTTTGGAATATAAGCATAAACTTCTTTTTCTTGAAGCCACTTGCAAAATTTCATCACTTTTAGCATGTCGTTTTTACCGATGTCGTATTCTGGCATTTTTCTTAAGGCTTCAGAAGAAAGCATTGGCCTGTAAAATTCCCATCTTTTTATTCCTAAAAACTTAGCCACTTGCCAGTATTGCTTAAAACTTTTTAACAGAAATTTAGAAATTATTGTTCCAACTCTTACACGGTGAATGTTAGACCTTAGCAATTCTCTTATGTTTTTTAATCTAATCGAAAAAAGTCCTTTCCTCTGAGTGATTTCTTCCTCCGTTTTCTTATTTGCTGCCGGCAAAGAAACTAAAACATTATCTACAGAGTTTTCTATTTTTCTGATTGTCTCATAATCTAAGAGGGTTGCGTTGGTGTCCAGTATGACATAGAATCCTTTTTCTCTGCTTATACTTAAGAGTTCCGGCATATCTTTTCTAGTCAATGGTTCTCCTCCTGTAAATCGGACACTCTTTACTCTTAATTTTTTCGCTTCATTGAGAACAGATATCACTTTTCTCTTAGAGATTTCAGCGGAGTCGCTTCTTGATTGGTAAAAACAAAACTTGCACCTTAGATTACAAGATTTGGTAATTTCGATAGTAATATTGTCTGGAGTTCTCTTCATAACTTTCGTATATCTTCATTGTTGATTGATTATTTTTGAAAATAGTGAAAGAAAATTAGTATAGCTTATGATAGTTCCTAAGAAAATTATAGGAGCGAAGCTAATAGTTTTTTTGACTGGGATGCTTGAGAAATTAATTTTTTTGTCTTTGAAAAGCTTCTTTATTTTGTCTAATTTCCCGGAGGTTAAAATCTTTCCCTTTTTGATCACCAACTTGTTTTCTTTGTCATATATATCATCCGCGACTTTCGTCCCTTTTCGAATTTTATCCAGGCCAACTTTTTTTGTTAAGAATTCTTCTTTTGTCTCAAAAAATACGAAATAGAAGACAATAAATATAAATGTATGCTTAAAAGTGAGAATAAAATAGGAGAAGTTAAGGAATATTTCTTTTTGAAGCAGAAATCTGAGGAAAATACCTGCTAAAAAAATTAAAGTCAATGGAAGTAGTTTTTTCTTTAGTTTTTTTATCCATCCGTAAATAAATCCATAACTTGAATATAAAATTAGAATAACGGCGATGTTTGAGGACAAAGGAATAATCCCCATCAGGAATGGTCGCGTCCAAGTAACAGAAAAAGCAATAATTAATAGTTCTCCGAAAGATATCAAATTTTTTTTACTGAGAATAATTTTTAGTGAATCTATGGGCGAAGGAAGAAATTTTCCGAAAATTAAATCCAAAATTATTAACAATGCTCCGATTATAGATATATTAAAGAATAAAAAAAGTGAAGGATATAAGTTTAATTGAGAAGGGCGGGAAAAAAGAAAAGCTAAGAGCATAAACAACTTAGCGTCTCCTGCTGGCCATATTCTGAATAGATAAAGAACGAACGAAATAGCGAAAGCTATACCAAGGTTCGAAAAAAAAGAATAGTCGGGGGAAAATTTATCAAAAACAAAAAGAATGATATAATAAATTAGTCCTAACATTCCCCCAACAACAATGTGTATATTTTTTATTTTTCGTTTTGTTATGTCTGTATAGCTGGTTAGCGCGCCTATTATTAATATTAAAAGGAACGGAAAGAGAGACATAAATTCTTTTATTTACTTTGTTGCTATGTTATTATATCAAAATGAGAAGCGATATCAAAACAATAACCAAAACTTTATGAACCGTTTCCGAAGAACAAAATTTATTTTTATAAGCTTTGTTTTTTTTACCAGCTTATTTGGAGGAATTTTTGTGTCTTTTTTCCACGTTTTTAGTGCCAGCGAAGAGGTTTGTCGCGTAAAAAGCATCGAAAATACAGCTCCTGACGCTCTAAAAGTTTGTTACTATCCACCTCCCTTGGCCAGTGATTTGTCGGTTAACAAAGGGGATTATTGTTGCAATCCAGCGCATTTCTTCTCTTGGAAATATTCTGACCCTGCCGAACAAAACGAAATTAGATTCCAGTTCCAAGTGGATAACAACAGCGATTTCAGCTCTCCAGAAGTTAATAGAGATTATAGCGGGCTCTCAAATCCAAGCCCAACTATCAATAACCAAGCAGTAAGTGTTTATATCTCTCCAGGAAGTGACCAAATTAAATACAACACTACTTATTATTGGAGAGTCAATGTTTATGATTCATGGGGAGACGATTCTGGATGGACTAACGGATCTTCTTTTACTACCGAAGAGCACCATTATCCATCTCCAGATTTTGATTGGTCTCCGACTAAAATCAACAAGGGAGAAGAGGTAGATTTTACAAACAAGTCGACTTGTTATAATGCTTTTAACAATGCTGTTTCTTGCTCTAGCTGGCAGTGGAATATCACTTCTGCCGTTTATTTAAACGGGACCGATTTTACTTCTCAAGACCCAAGCGTGGAATTTACTTCTGTTGGATCCAAAACAGCAACCCTTCATGCAAGTGATGAAAAATACAGCTGTTACGTTTCTCACGATATGGATGTTTATGTCCCTTTGCCTCATTGGAAAGAAGTCGCCCCATAAGTAAAAAATCTTTGAAATGTTGCTTTGAGAATTTCTAAAAGATCTTAAATTCAAATTAAAAATTAAACTATGCCCCTTGTTCCAAATGTTTTAGAAAAAACAAGATATGGAGAGCGCGCTTATGATATTTATTCGCGCTTATTGAAAGAAAGGATAGTCTTTTTGGCTGGGCCGATTAATGATTCCTTAGCTAACTTAGTTGTTGCCCAGCTTTTATTCTTAGCCAGCC
>CAYZZO010000020.1:0-8195 GCA_964483075.1 uncultured Candidatus Saccharibacteria bacterium
TGGTTTTTATTTTTACGGAAAAAATTTACCAAGAAAATTTTCGCTTTTAAGATATTCGGAGGCAGGCTTACTATCACAGGCCATCTCGTCCAATCGTCTTTATCTTTTCTTTTATCCTTTCCACTAGAGAAAAAAATAAAATTTCGATAGGCACCGTCAATAACTTTTAAAATGGCATTTTTTAGAATATTATTTTCAAAATAGCTACCATCGAAAGCGCTATAGTTGTTAAAGTAATAAGTAGAAGCCCCCAAGATAATATTTTTACGCTTAAGTTCGTTCAATCCGCTTTCCGGTAAAAAGTAATTTTTCTCTAAAGATAGATTAGAGATACGAGGCCATTGTAAAATTTTTTTTTCTTTTTTTTGTTCGAAATTATTAAAAAACAAAAGCGCTTCATTGTTGTTTACCGTTTCTCTTTTAAAGAATAATGCCTTTATTGCCTCTGTTCCAATATCTAAAGCAAGAAACTTATTATCTTTGCTTGTTTTTTTAAACATTATAGATTAGGGATATCAGGGTGCGCCCCCTGATTGATTATTCTAATGTTGCTTTAATTCTTCGAACACCTGCGCCCGAAGACTCTTCCTTTATAATTTTAAACTTCCCTAATTCTGAAGTTCGTTTGACATGGGGCCCAGCACAAATTTCTCTTGAAAAAATTTTCGCCGGCGATTCCGAAAAATTACCAACAGAATAAACGCTTACAACTTCTGGATATTTTTCTTTAAAAAAAGCCAAAGCTCCATATTCTATCGCTTCTTTGTAGGACATTTCTTCTTTTTTGACTTCTAGGTTTTCTTTAATTTTTTGATTAATAATATCTTCAACTTTTTTTATCTCTTCGTTGGTCATTTTGGCAGAATGAGAAAAATCAAAACGGAGTCGTTGAGAATTAATATCAGATCCCATTTGCCTAACATGTTCTCCTAAAACCTTACGCAAGGCAGCGTGCAATAAGTGAGTGGCCGTATGAAGTTTAATTGCTTCATAATTAGCGTTTTTACCCAACCCGCCGAATTTCTCTTCCGCTCCAGCACGAGAAATTTCCTGATGTTTTTTAATCTCCTCTTTGAAAGATTCCTCTATTCTATTCTTAAAAGGAAATTTCTCTCCCCAAAATTTTTGAAGCTCTTCTAAAGATAATTCAAGAGGAAAGCCATATGTTTCGTAAAGATAGAAAAATTTTTTTCCCAACCTTTTTGTTTCTTTATTAGAATCTGAAAAAGGTCTTTGGTTGGCACTGATTTTAGCAGATGATTCTATTAAATCTTTTTCTTCAATTAATTTGGTAAATTCTTTTATCCCCTTTTCCAGCGTCCCTTCGAATCTTTTCTCTTCGTTTTGAATAACAGCTAAAATAATTTCTTGATTGTCTCTAATCTTTGGATAAGCACCCTGATAAGTTTTTATAATTTCTTTGGCTAATGAAATTAAAAAGTCCTTCGGCATTTTTAAAATCCTCCCGTAACGAATTGCCCTTCTTAAAACTCTTCTTAATATATATCCTTTTTCTACATTGCTTGGCAAAACGCCATCGTTTATTAAAAATACGGCTCCCCGAATATGGTCAGCAATGACCCTAAAGCTTTTTTTATTTTCTTCATATTTTTTATTAGAGATTTCTTCTATTTTTCTAATAATAGATGAAAATAAATCTGTTTCATAGTCAGAATCTTGATTTTTTAGAACAGCAAGCAGTCGTTCAAATCCAATACCGGTATCAACATTTTTTTGAGATAGTTTGCTATAAGAACCATCTTCATTCTTTTTATATTCCATAAAAACTAAATTCCAAAGCTCAATAAAGCGATTGCATCTTGGACAATTAGGCCCGCAATCCGCTTCTCCGCATCCGTATTTTTCTCCCCTGTCATAATGGATTTCAGAACAGGGACCGCAAGGGCCTGTTTTAGCGGTAGGTCCCCAAAAATTATCTTCTACGCCAAATTCAACGATTCTTTCAACGGGAATACCGTATTTCTGCCAAATAAGAAAAGATTCATTGTCTCGAGGAATACTATTACCTCCCTTAAAAATTGTTATCCAAAACCTATTTTTATCCAATCCCATTTCATTAACAAAAAAATCAAGGGCCAATTTAATGGCGCCTTCTTTAAAGTATTCGCCTTTGACATCTTCGCCTATGGACCAATTTCCAAGCATCTCAAAAAACGTATGATGGGTATCGTCTCCGACCTCTTCGATATCAGGAGTTCTAAAACACTTCTGGATAGAACAAAGATGGCGACTACCAAAATCTTTTAAAACATCTTTTTCTCCGGAAAGATAAGGAACAAACTGCTGCATTCCAGCCGAAGTTAGAAGAACAGTTTTATCTGCTGGAATTAGAGAACTCGAAGGGATAATTTTATGCCCTTTTTTTTCGAAATAATCAAAAAATTTTTTTCGTAACTTATTAGAAGTCATAATGAAAGTCAAAAAAATTGAAAGTTAATAATTGCCCGCCTGCAACGCTTCCTGCTAAAGAAAAGAATTCGGGCAAGGATAATCGAAAGTCTAAATATACCTATCAGCTACCGTTGAAGCGATGTACGATTTCGGCTTAATTTTCGGTTCAAACTCATTTCCACGAATAGTCCTACAAGCTTTTTTATCGTCTCTTCTTTCGAAAGATCGCCACAAGTCGGATTATAAAAAATATCTTTTGAGATTTTATTCATAATTTTAATATTTTAATAAATTCCTTAGCGTTTAAAGAAGCGCCCCCTACAAGAAGACCGTCAAGACTACCCTTTTTGATATAATTCTCCGCGTTTTTACTATTTACGCTTCCACCATAAAGTATGTTAACCTTTTTAGCAATTTTAACATTGTAAATTGAAGAAATTATTTTTCTAATAAATATAGCTACTTCTTTCGCCTGTTCAAAGCCACATGAATTTCCGCTGCCAATAGCCCAAATTGGCTCATAAGCAATGTAAAATCCTGAAGCTTGTAACTTATGGCTTGAAATTCCTTTTAGGGCTAACTTTATTTGTTTTTTAAGAATATCTTTTGTTTTTCCTCTATCCTTTTCTTCTTTTGTTTCGCCAATACAGAGAATGGGATTTAATCCACCCGACAAAACCGCTTTTATTTTTTTATTTATCATCTCATCGGTTTCTCTAAAATATCTCCTTCTTTCTGAATGGCCGACAATAACATATTTAGAGCCAGCCGATTTTAGCATAGAGACTGAAAGTTCGCCCGTATAAGCTCTTGCGCCAGATGGTGGATTTTCCCAAAAAACATCCTGAGCACCCAAATTAAGGATTCTATTTTCTCTTTTCAAGCAAGAAAGTTCTAAAAGATATAAAGAGGGCGGACAAATCACTGCTTCTTTGTCTTTGATGTTTCTTATCCCTTTTACGACTGATTTAAAAAGCTGCTTAGCTTCTTGCAAAGTTTGAGGGTTCATCTTCCAGTTAGCGATAATTAGTGGTTTCATGTTTTAATAATTGACCTTAAGTACTCTGCCGCTTTTTCCGGTTCAATAGTTGATATTTCCATCCTTGCTTCAATCTCAAACCCGGCCCAGATAGCTGTTTTTGGCAAGATTGTCCAATGCCAATGGTAGTGATCATAATTTTTTCCGTCAGAAGGGGCGGTGTGAAGATAAAAATTATAATCAGGATTATTTAATCCCCGATAAAGCCCATTTAAGGCAACCTGGAAAGCCTCCGCTAATTCCCACTTTTCCTCTTCTGTTATTCTTTCAAAATAAGGAAGGTGCTTCTTAGGAGAAACGATGAGTTGGAAAGCGGTTTTAGACGCAAAAGGGCAAACCACCATAAATTCTTTATTTTCAAAAATAACTCTTTTTTTCATTTTTTTCTCAAGCTCATTCATTTGGCAATAAAGACATTTTTTATTTTTTTTTAAATAATTTTTAGAACGAGTTAAAGCGTCTTGGAGGTCAGAATCAACAAGCGGAGTAGTAATAATCTGAGAGTGGGGATGAGTTATAGAAGCGCCAGCGCTTGCCCCATGGTTATGAAAAATAAAAATATGATTTACAAAATTCTTATCCATTAAATCTAAATATCTCGCCTGATAAACATCAAAGACTTCCTTCATTTCCTCTATAGAGAATTGGCCCATATGCTTGTTGTGGTCGCGAGTTACGACAACTTCATGGAATCCTACTGCGTTCATCTTTTGATACAATCCCCCTTCTTCTCTAATATTTAATTCTTGAGAAGGTAGGAAGGCTGGATATTTATTCGGGATAACAATGGTTGTCCAGTTCTTAGGAGTGTTTTTCCATCCATTAAAATCAAATCTCTTTCCATGGGAAAAAATAAGAGTCGGGTCTTTTTGGCTTTGAATATTACAAAAAGGACATTTTCTTTGAGAAGATTTTTTAATTACCCTTTTCTCTTTTTTAAACATTTCTGGTTTTTTTGCCCTATCTGTAGCGATAACCACCCAATCGTTGTTAGCTAAATCGGATCGTAATTCAGAAGGAAATTTTACTTTCTTGGATTTTCCCTTTTTTATTGATGATTTAGAGTAATGAATTTTCTTTTTTTTATTTCTTTGTATCATATTTTCTCTTGATTAAATTAATTCTTACTTTTAACAAGTCGAAAGCCATTTTTAGTTCCGTTGTAAAATTTAGTCCTACCTTACTTTCCGCTTTATTTATCCACCTAACCGGAATTTCTTTTATTTTATACCCTAATTTTCTACCGACTATCAAGATTTCTGGGTCAAAAGCAAAACCGTCAATCTTACACCTCGGCAAAATATCCTCTGCTGCTTTCGCTGAAAACACCTTAAAACCGCATTGTGTATCCCAAACGCCCCATAGCCCAATTAACGCTTGAACCATTAAGTTAAAGCCATTGCCTAAAAATATGCGAAGTCTTGACTGGGGAGGATCTAAAATTGCTCCCTTTATATCACGAGAACCTATAACAATATCAAAGCCTCTTTCTATCCAAGGAATCGCTTTTTCGATTTGATTAATTGAAGTTGAATTATCGGCGTCGCTAAACAATCTTATCTCTCCTCTTGCTTCTAGCAACCCTTGGCGAACAACAAAACCTTTGCCGTGATTTTTTTTATTATCAATTAACTTTAAACCCTTAATTTTTGGCCTTAGCTCGTTAGTCACTTCGGCTGTTTTGTCTTTCGATCCATCGCTTACTACAATAATTTCATATTCATAGTCTTGCTTGCTCAAATATCTGTTCATATCTAAAAGCGTTTCTGGCAATCTTTTTTCTTCGTTATAAGCAGGAATAATTACTGAAAGATACATAAAATTATATTGTTATATTGATACATTATACATAAAATAAAAAATTTTGGAAAGAAAACGCACGACACCTTAAACTAAAATGAGCGAGGTCAAACCTCGCCCAAAGAATATTATCGCTTAGTATTATTTCAATTCTGTCAACACTTCGTAACCTTCCCTTGTTACGGCAACCATATGTTCAGAATGGGAAGACAGGGAACCGTCTCTGGTCTGATACCCGTATCCGTCTTTTGCTGTTTTTATTCTCCAGTCACCAGCTGAAACTATCGGCTCAAGACAAAAAGTCATGCCTTCCTTTATTTTCTCTCCTTTGCCGCTTTCCCCATAATTTAAAATTTGAGGATCTTCATGAAGTTCTTTGCCAATACCATGACCTCCGAGTTCCTTAACAATATTAAAACCCTGGCTCTCGACATATCTCTGAATTGCATTCCCGATATCTCCGAAAGTATTTCCCAACTTAGCTTTTTTTATCCCCTCCCATAAAGCCTCTCTTGTTACCCTCACCAATCTTTGCGTCTCAAGCGGTATTATTCCTACCGGAACCGTTACGGCCATATCAGAATTAAAGCCGTCTAAAATAAGCCCTCCGTCCAACGTGATAATATCTCCTTCTCTCAATTTTCTTTTAGAGGGAATACAATGAACAGCTTCTTCGTTTATGCAGGTACATAGGGTAGAAGGAAATCCTTCATATCCCTTAAAATTAGGCTTGGCGCCATATTTAAAAATAAGGTCTTCTGCGGTCTCGTCTAAATAATTAGTAGTAACTCCTGGTTTAATTAATCCTTTAACTTCTTTTATGATTTGAGCTAAAAGTTTTCCCGCCCGCCTCATCATTTTAATTTCTTCCTGAGTTTTTATGGTAATCATAATATTTCTTTTAGAATATCTTTAAAGACGTTTGCTACCGTTTGTTCGCCATCAATCTTGTTTATTTTTAACTCTTCTCTTTCTAAAATTCCTAAAACAGGATAAGTTCTTTTTTTATATTCATCTAGTCTCACCTTAATTGTTTCCGGGTCATCTAGTCCTTTTCTCTTTATTAATTTAGATCCGTCAAGCGGGCAGATTTTAAGATTTTCCGTTTCTTTATTATATAAAATCGGATGGCGCATTAATTCGCAAATTCTTCTGTGAGAATTTCTAAATATTGTCTCCTCTGAGCTAATATTGATTAAAATAACTTTTACATTTTCCGGTCCATAGAGTCTTTTTAAAATAGGCGTTATTCTTTCGGCCTCATAGACAGTTCTTGGAGAACCGGCTATAACTAAATTTTTGCCTTGTTGAAATAAATCTTTTATTTTCTCTTGTACCAGATAAACAACAAAAGGAGGATCGCAAAGCTTTCCTTCTTGCCATAATTTTTTTTCGTCTAAAATATTATATTTTTCGCCGTCTACTTCAATAATTCTTTTTTCGTTCGGCGATTCTTCTGCCAATCGAAAACTTTGTTCTAAAATTTTACTGGTTTCAAAATAATATAAATTTAATTTGTCCGCTAAAAGTTCGGATTGAGTTCCTTTTCCCGCGCCCGGCGGTCCGAATAAAATAATAACTTGTTTCATAATTTGGCCACGAAATACTAATTTTTACGAATATTTTTATTTCGCATATTCATACTTTCTCGTATTTCGTAGCAACCTAAAATGTTTCATACTCCCTCATTTGAAGCTGGGCTTTAATTTGCCGTACTGTTTCTAAAACTACACTAACCACAATCAATAAAGAAGTGCCTCCAACCAAAAAATTAAAATTCATTACTCCTGTAATTCCTCCGACAATAGAAGGCATTACCGCTATTGTCCCTAAAAACAAAGCACCGATTAACAATACTCTATTTAAAATATAGTGAATAAAGTTAGCAGTTGATTCTCCCGGCCTAATTCCAGGAACAAAGCCACCCATTTTTTGAAGGTTTTCAGAAATTGCTTTGGGATCAAAAGTTACAGCCGTATAAAAATAAGTAAAGAGAACGACTAATATAAAGTAAAAAATTCCATTAACCCAGCCATTTTGAAGAAAGTCAGCCGTAACTTTAGCGATTGAGCCTATCATTCCCGGCGACCCAATAAAGAAGTTTGCTATCATTCTCGGAAAAAGTAAAATTGATAAAGCGAAAATTATCGGCATAACCCCAGCAGGATTAACGTTCATTGGCAAATAGGTTGACACTCCTCCGTACATTTTCATTCCCCTTACCCTTTTGGCGTAGGAAATAGGGACGTTACGTCTCGCTTCGTTAATTAAAACGACCCCGGCAATAATAATGAAGGACATGACAAGGAAAAGTAGATAAGAAGGAAAACGGGCAGGATCCCAAGTAATGGCCATTTCACGGATACTGCTGGGAAAACGAGCGATAATTCCGGCAAAAATTAAAAGAGAAACGCCGTTGCCAATTCCTTTTTCTGTAATTAATTCTCCTAACCACATTAAAACGATAGTTCCGGCAGTAACGGTTAGAAGAGAATTAAAAAGTTGGATAGAAGAAAGATGGGAAATAACATTTTGGCGCTGAAATAAGGAGAGCATCGCATATCCTTGAAGAACAGCCAAAGGAACGGTTAATATTCTTCCATATTGGTTAAATTTCTGTCTCCCCGCTTCTCCTTCTTCTTTATACATTTTTTCCAGTTGGGGAAAAATCATTGTTAAAAGCTGCAAAATAATAACTGCTGTAATGTAGGGACCCAAACCAAGCATTACGATAGAAAACCTATCCAATGCGCCACCTGTAAATATGTTTAAAAGACCAAAGGCTTGAAACTGCTCAAAAAATCTTCTTAAGTTGTCAGCGTTCACTCCAGGCATCGGGATATTTGCCATCAACCGAAATATAGCAAAAACAGCTAAAACAAAAATAATTTTTTTGCGTAAATCTCGAACTTTAAAGATTTGAATTATTTTTTGATACCACATA
>CAYZZO010000021.1:0-7788 GCA_964483075.1 uncultured Candidatus Saccharibacteria bacterium
AAACTTTTCAAGAGCTTAGATATATGATAATATTTAATAACATAGGAAAGAGTTCTTGTCCTGTTCTCTAAATTAACAATATAAATATATGAAACTAAAAAAAAGCGATATTATACTATCTTTAGCGATAGGCGAATTAACTTCTTGGTATTTTATTTATCTCTTAGGCGGATTACCTGCCCGTTTTAATTTTTCTCCGATAATTCTTTGGAGTTTATTGGCAGTTTTTCCAATTTTAAGCTTAATTGGCATTTGGATTTCTTTCCTTATTGGAAAAAGATTTTTATTTGTTTTTCAGTTAGCTAAATTTGCCCTTATTGGAGTAATTGCCACTTTGGTTGATTTAGGCATACTGGCTTTTCTGATCCATACTTTCGGCATAGATGCCGGAATATGGTATTCGGTCTTTAAGGGAACTTCTTTTGTTATCGCAACTATGAGTAAATATTTTGGCGACAAGCTTTGGGCTTTTGAACAAAAGAAAATGGAAGGATTAGGTGAAGAATTCAGTAAGTATTTTCTCGTGACATTGATCGGATTCTTGATTAATGTTGGTATTGCTTCTTTTGTCGTAAATGTGATGGGACCGCAATTTGGATTCAAACCCGAACTTTGGGCAAACATAGGAGGAATTATTGCCGCTTTCGGCACGGTTATTTGGAATTTTGTTGGATATAAATTCTTAGTTTTCAAAAAATAATGAATAGTATAGCTTTTTATCGTAAATATAGGCCTCAGACATTTTCTGAAATTGTTGGACAAGAGAACATAGTGAGGACACTTACCAATGCTGTTTCTTTGGATAATGTTTCTCACGCTTATATTTTTTCCGGTCCGCGCGGAAGCGGAAAAACAACTATTGCCCGGCTTTTGGCTAAAGCAGTAAATTGCCACAATCGCAAAAAAGGCCAATTTGAACCATGCAACAAATGCTCTTCTTGCCTGGAAGTAATGGATGGCAAATCTTTGGACCTTATTGAAATTGATGCTGCCTCTCACAGAGGAATCGATGAAATTAGAGAATTAAGAGAGGGAATTAAATTTTCTCCGGCAAAAGAGAAATATAAGGTTTTTATAATTGATGAAGCCCATCAATTAACAAAAGAAGCGGCTAACGCTCTCTTAAAAACTTTGGAGGAGCCTCCTCCTTACGCTATTTTTATTTTAGCAACGACGGAAATTTATAAAATGATTCCTACTATTATTTCTCGTTGCCAAAGATTTGATTTTAGAAAGCTGACTTTGCCTGAAATTGTCGGTAGCTTAGAGCGTATCGCTAACAAAGAGAATAAAAAAATCGAAAAGGCAGCCCTTGAGCTTATCGCCTTGAATTCCGGCGGTTCGGCCAGAGATGCAGAAGGATTGCTTGACCAAATTTTTACCTTCGCCGGAAATTTAGGAGAAAATGGAATAATAAAAGTGAAAGATATTGAAAAACTATTAGGGTTGACAGATGTAAGTTTAATTAGTAAATTTGTTGATATTATTTTAAAAAAAGATACTAGCGGAGCTTTTAAATTTTTAAATGAGGCAATCGAAAATGGATATGACCCTCAAGAGTTTGCCAAATCTCTCGTCCGTTATCTAAGACAGTTATTTATTTTAAAAATAAATTCCGACTTAATGAATCCGATGATTGTCGGGTTAACAAAAGAGGAGCAAAAAAAAATCTTAGAGCAAGCGGAAACGTTTAATCTAAAAGAAGCGGAAAAAGCGGTTGATTTATTTCTTGACGCGGAAAATAAAATAAAGTATTCTTCAATTCCTCAGTTACCAATAGAGTTGGCAATAGTTGACTTCATTGGCACGGAGAAAGAAAACAACTGAACCAATGCCGGGTCGTCTAATGGTAGGACAGCAGATTTTGGATCTGCCTATCTAGGTCCGAATCCTAGCCCGGCAGCACTGGAAATATTAAAACTAACCTCTTTGCAGAGGTTAGTTTTATTTATGCGCTTATTTGCGTGAACAAATGCATAAATGAGAATTTTAGAAAATTTTTATTTTGCAATAAACTCTTTTAGGCGTTCAATGACCTCATTTTTTTTGTATGGTAGAAAGTTTATAGAACCAGCATTTTTATGTCCACCACCCCTGACAAAAGCATCAGGTAATTTTTCATTTAAAAATTTTAATAATTCATGAATTGAAAAATCTGCGTTGTTGGTTGCGCGAATGGTAATCGCGGAATTCATAATTCCAACCGTAATAAGATTTGTCATTTTGTTTTCTTCTTGGTAATTGTCGTGAATCAAACTAACAACTCGCCCAGGTTTTGGGAAAAAACCAAAACCAGGAAATGTTTTCTCTATCTCAATTAGTTGAAGAGTCGTTTTGCCTATTATTTCTTGCGAAACATTACTCTTTGCAATAGCAATACCTCTTCTGTCAAGTTCTTTGATGTATGGAGCCATTAAAGCGACTAATTTTTTTTGTTTGTCTCTTGGCTCGCCAAATATAACTTCTATGTATTCACGAGCTTCCATAAATCTTATTTTTGTGGAAACATACTCTATGACAAGAGAAATGTCAGAAAGTAATTCTTTTGAATAACCTTGTTTTTCGGCAATCTCTAAATATTTTTGCATTAAATCGGGATTTGCTAAATTTATTTTATCAGCGAAACCAGCCATTGCCGGAATTTGCGCGATATTTTGAACTTCTGGATTAATAAATCGCGCTAATTCTGCACAAAGCATTCCGGCAGAGATATCGTTACCACTTTCTCCAACCAAAAAAGGATTTATGTGAACTAAAACCTCCTCAGAAATAACATCTTTATCAAATCCATGATGGTCAACAATAATAAAATCTGCTCCGTGAATTTTTCCCTGCTTTATCGCAATTAAATCGTCTTGAGTTGAACCATTATCAGCAATAATAATTAACGGCATTTTATTTGAAAATTTTGCAACATTGCGCAGAGAATTAGATGTATCTCTTATAGAGTCGTCTATCTGATAAAGTGGCGCTGTGCAGGGAGCTCTAAGAAAAAATTCCCAAGGAGCCTTTGCAGAACTATGTTGCTGAATAATCAATGGCAAGATTGATTTTTCTAGGGCAAATCCTGAAGAATACCCATCTGTATCATTGTGGTGCCTAACAATGATTGGACGACCCTGTATAACGGCAAGTCTAATTTGTGTTGCTGCGTCAATAATTCTATTTCGCAACTTTTCTAGAATAATATTATTAACTAAAAAATTTGGAGCTTTCACCTCTGCTCTCTTAAGTTCAACATCTTTTAAGCTTATTAAAAATTCGCTCGTTTCTTTTTCGTTTAATTTAGTAATTTTTAAAATTTCTCCCTCTATTTCTCCTTGAAATTCTCCTACCGAAACCGAGGCCTTAACGCAATCTCCTTCTATTATTTCGGGGTAAGCTCTTTGCCCCGCTTTAATAAAGCCTTTTAGCGCAAAATATCCTGTACCGTCTGTGATTATAAAAATTGTCGGACCGCCAGTTTGAGCGATTCTATTAATCTGCCCTGTAATCGAAACTTCTTTAGAGTTTAAATTTATATCCTTAATCTGGATTTTTTTAAACTCTTTGTTTTTGTTTTCTTTGTACATAAATTAAGTTTGTTTTTTTAAGAATTATTTATATTTTATATCTATTCTACCATTTTATAGCATAAAAAAATTAAAATAAGAAGGGTTGTAAGAAGAAGAAAGCACTTTAAATAATATTAGTCAGAGTTGCTATCTTGGTCGGGGGGCCTGATCGGAGGTGCGACCTATGATTTTCGGTTATCTTGACAAATTTAGAAATATATGCTAATCTGTATTTAGTAAATAGCAACTTAACAAAAATATAAAGAGAGGAGGAAAGAGATGAAAGCAGTGGCAGTGGTAATGGTTTTCCTTTACGTGGCAGGGCTCATAGCGACAACGATTTTGGGGTTATATGTTTTTTCTTTTTTCGTCTATGTTTTGGGCGAGGCGAAATATCCGGGGGACATAGCGTTCGTCCCCAAGTGGATTTTCCTGTTTTCCCCTTTGATTTTTTTAGGGAAAACAAAACCGGTTAAGAGAGTGATAAATCTCTTTGATTGACTACCGGAAAAACTTTAAGGGGGCTTGCTAACAAAGCAACCCCTTTTTTTTATTTCTCTTAAAACTTAAAGATGCGCAAGGACTGTCCTTACGCATCTTTTTTATTTTACTATCTAATTATATTGACAGAATAGAGTAGTGCGGCAATGAATTATTACTACTCTACAGTTACTGATTTTGCCAGATTTCTTGGCTTGTCAACATCGATTCCTTTTAGGTCGGCAATATGATAGGCGAGCAACTGAAGGGGAATAACATTAATTATCGGCGAAATCTCTTCCTTTGTTTGAGGAACTTTTATTAAGGCGTCGGCTATTTTATTTAGCTTATTATCTTTTTTGTTTATTTCGGCGATGATTTTTCCTTTTCTTGCTTTTATTTCCTCCATATTACTCAGGATTTTTTTGTAAGTACTATCTTCTGGAGAGATAAAAACAGTCGGGATATTTTTATCAATTAAAGCAATTGGTCCATGCTTCATTTCTCCTGCCGGATATCCCTCGGCATGAATATAAGAAATTTCTTTTAATTTTAATGCTCCCTCCAAAGCGACGGGAAAGTTTATCCCTCTGCCGAGATAAAAGAAATCTTTACTTTCTTTAAATTTTTTTGCTATTTCCCTGATTTCGTTTGATTTTTTAATAACAGACCTTATTTTTTCAGGAATTAATTTTAATTCTCTTAAAAATTCTCTTTCCAAATTTAATCCTTTCTCTTGTTTTATAAATAAAGCTAGTAATAAAAGGGCGGTAATTTGCGAGGTAAATGCTTTTGTGCTTGCTACCCCTATTTCTGGCCCGGCGTGGAGATATATCCCAGAATCAACCTCTCTAGTTATTGATGATCCGACAACATTAACTATCCCAAGAGTTTTTGCTTTTTTCGATTTCGCTTCTTTGAGTGCCGCAAGAGTATCAGCTGTTTCTCCGGACTGGGAAATGGCGATAACAAGGTTATTTTCTTTAATTATCGGATTTCTATATCTGAATTCTGAAGCATAATCGACCTCGACGGGAATACCGCTGATTTTCTCAATAATGTATTTTCCTATTAATCCTGAATGCCAGCTTGTTCCGCAGGCAGTTATAATGATTTTATTAATAGATTTTAGGTCCAGATTAAGGGTAAGCTTTATCTTGTTGTTCTTTATTCTTCCTCTCAATGTATTTTCTATTGCTTCCGGCTGTTCAAATATTTCTTTAAGCGTAAAATGCTTGAATCCTTCTTTTTCCATCTGTTTTGTCGTCCATTTTATCTTATGGATTTTTTTGTCGATTTTTTCTCCATCTAAGCTTTCAATTGAATAATTGTTTTTTCTTAATTCGGCTATTTCATTATCGTGAAGGTAGATTACTTTTTTTGTATGCCCTAAAATGGCCGGAACGTCTGAAGCGACAAACATTTCTTTATTGCCGATGCCGATAACTAAAGGCGAACCTCTTCTTGCGGCAATTATTTTTTCTTCGTTTTTATGAATTATCGCTAAGCCAAAAGCGCCCTCGATAAGTTCCAACGCCTTTAATGTCGCTGCCTTGATGTCTCCGTTGTAAAATTTTTCTATAAGGTGAGCGATAATTTCTGAATCGGTTTCAGAAACTATCTTATGGCCTTCTTCCTCTAACATTCTTTTCAAATTTTGATAATTTTCAATTATACCGTTGTGGACTATAGCTATTTCGTTTTTACAATCCAAATGAGGGTGGGCGTTAATTTTATTTGGCTTTCCGTGAGTTGCCCACCTTGTGTGGGCTATACCAATATGTCCTTTTACGTCCTTTAATTCCGGCTCTTTTTCCAGTTTAGATATTTTTCCTTTCTTCTTAATAAGTTTTAATTCATTGCCGCTTACAACACAAAGGCCGGCCGAATCATAACCTCGGTATTCAAGTTTCTTCAATCCGTTAATTAAAACGGGAACAATGTCCTTATCTCCGATATAAGCGATAATTCCGCACATAAAAACAGGCGATTTTAATGTTTATACTTTATCACAGATAAGAAAAAATAAAAAGTATTGTATACAATGCCATCTCATTTTTGACTCTTAGTATTTTATTAGTTAATCGGAGATGCTGGTTAGAGGTGCGACCTCTTACCTTGCTCAGAATGAGGTTTAGGTCAAGATCATCTTTTTATTTGAAAAATTACAAAAGAAAAGATAAAATAATCTAATATATAGCAATGAGAGATTTTGAAATTAAAAATAGATATCGAAAAAAGAAATTAAATTTTTTATTTAGAAAAATTGGATGGGGGACAGCTGTTCTAATCTATTTAATTTTTTGTGTTGCTATTTTGGTAATAGAACTGTTGATTTTAAAGTAGTAAAAAGGTAAAATAAAATAAACTTAATGTATGACAATTTTTCGCAACGAGGCGGAGAAATTTTGAGCAAAAATTATGAAGAGCGAGGAAACATATGCGATGATATATATTGACGAATTCTAAACGATTCAGAGCCAAAATTTCAAGTTGTAGTGAAAAGGATTATTGCGTATTATGTTTATAATATGAAAAAGAAAAAAATAAAAAGTAAAATTAAAACCAAAGGAAAGAAAAAGATAAAAATAGCAAAGAGAAATAAGGAGGATAGTAGAAAGAGCCATCCAAGAAATCAGATTTTTAATGACGTTCATAAAACTAAGGTTAGGATTATCGGTATCGGCGGCGGGGGAAGCTCTATTGTTTCTGAAATTACTTCCCGAATAAAAAGGGTGGATTTTGTAGTAGCAAATACCGATGCCATGTCATTAAAGGAGATTAAAAAAGCAAAACGGTTTCAGTTTGGCGGAGAATTAACTCAGGGCTTAGGTACAGGGATGAATGTAGGAATAGGAGAGTTAGCCGCTCAGAACGAGAAAGAAAAAATAAAAAAACTTTTTGAGGGTCAAGATGTTTGTATTATTATATCTTCCTTGGGAGGAGGAACGGGATGTGGGGCAACTCCGATATTTGCTAAAATTGCCAGAAATTCAAATTGTCTTACTTATGGAATTTTTACTCTTCCTTTTAATTTCGAAGGAGAAAAAAAAATGGAAATTGCCAAGGAGGCCCTCTTAAAAATAAGGCCTTATCTTAATATTTATTCAATTATTCCAAATGAAAGGATTTTTCGGGTAATCGATAAAAATACTCCCTTAAAAAACGCTCTTTCCGCCATTAACGAAGAATTAGCCAAAAATTTGGAGGGATTAATTGAGATGATTTATTTGCCAGGTTTGATAAATATTGATTTTGCGGATTTAAAGACGATTCTTGATGGGCATGGGCGGCTGGCTTATTTAAAATCCGTTGAAATCGATAAAGAAAGGAATGAAGAATCAATTGAAAGATTAATTTCCGATCCCCTTTATCCGTATACTATCAAAGGCGCCAGAAGAATTATTTATAACATAATCGGCAGTAAAGCGCTTGAGCTTTCTGGCGTCTCTCAAATATCGGAAACGATTAGAGGATTTCTTAATAGAAACGCAAGAATTATTTTTGGTATTAGCCAAAAGGAGAGAAAAGAAGATAAAATAAATTTAGTTCTTTTGGCAACCGGGTGCGTTATAAAAGGCGATATTTTAAAGCCTGCTCGTACATCGCTAAAAGTAGAAAAAAAACCAGTTAGCCCTACCAGCTCAAAAAAACATGTTCAAAAAGTAAAAGAAGTGCCTGAGAATCCCAGCCCTTCTTTTTCTTTACAAGAAAGTAAAGCTAAGAGAAAAATAAAAAAAAATAAAAAAATAAT
>CAYZZO010000022.1:0-5903 GCA_964483075.1 uncultured Candidatus Saccharibacteria bacterium
GACTTGGCGAGAATCGAACTCACATTTCCGCAATGCGAATGCGGTGTATTACCATTATACGACAAGCCCTAATCTTAAGAAAAAAAAACGTTCTTTAATAAATCTAATACGCTATTATTTAATTTTGATTAGCAAACACTCCTTTTTAAAAAAAATTTTTCTTGTTCTGTCAGTAGGACAATTGCCCGTGTTTATAGTAACATATTCTCTATATGAAAATATTTACTTGGTTCTTTATCAAGCCTGACTTGACGCAAAAGAAACATTATCTCCTTTCTCGTATAATAAAAAATATCTGTTTTCATTGTCATTATAAAAAATAAGAATATTTTGTTCAGTCGGAGTGCCGAGAATCGAACTCGGACCACACCCTCCCGAAGGGTGTATACTACCTTTATACTACACTCCGGAATATTAAGGTTATAAGTGGATTATTTCAAACTCCGGATTTTGAATTTCCCGATTTCCTTGAAATCGAGTTATGTCACCCAGTATTTCTTTTTAGTCATTTCGTCTTTCTTCGTTTGAATTTTTCCCCTCTCCATTCTTGACTTTTCGGCTGATAGAGAAAGCTCATCCTCTGATAATTTGCCTAATTCTTTGATTCTCTTATTTAAAAAATTCTTGGTATTTTTTTTAGGATCGGCTAAAACATAACTAAGTAAAATATCTAAAATTGATCCTACTTTGGGTCCTGAAGAAATTTTTAAAATTTTCATCACATCTTCTCCGCTTACTTTTAACATTTTAACAGAAATAGGGTCATGGGAAACTTTTTCAATTAAATATCTAAGGTGGCGCAATTTATATGGCTCGGCTTTTGGCACTCCTGATCCGATTCTGTCTGCCATTCTCAACTCTAAAAGTTCGTCCATATTCTCCATACTCGCTCTGCGGACCAATCTTCTAACCGAAGATTCTCCCACTTCGCCGACATTATAGTAAAAAAGATGATAGCGAACAAGCTTTGTAATTTTTTCAACGTCCTTCTTGGAGAATTTTAAACGATTCAAGATTTGAATTGTCATTCTAGCTCCTATAATTTCATGATTGTAAAAAGTAGCGTCCGGACCCTCTCCTCGTTTTGAGCGAGGCTTACCAACGTCATGGAGTAAGGCGGCTATCCTTACGTATTTATTAAACCCTTTTTGGGCAGCATAGTCTAAGGTTCGAATAGAGTGTTCATAACAATCGTAAATATGATGCTTGTTTTGGCTAACTCCATACCCTTCTTCTATTTCTGGAATTATATACTTCAAAAGGCCTAATTTTCTTAAAATTTCTATCCCATCAGCCGCTTTCTCTGACATAATAATCTTTAAAAATTCATCCCTAACTCTTTCTTTGGAAATTGCCTTTAGCCAAGAAGAATTTTTTTTAATTGCTTCTGCCGTTTTATCTTCAATCTTAAACCCTAAAACAGTAGCAAATCTTATTGCTCTCATCATCCGCAAGGCATCTTCTGAAAACCGCTCTTCTGGTTTTCCGACTGTCCGAATGATTTTATTTTTTAAATCTTCTTGCCCATCAAATAAATCAATTATTTTTAGCTTCTGTTTAATTTTATAGAAATCGATTTTCATCGCCATTGCGTTAATGGTAAAATCGCGACGGCTTAAATCTTCTTCTATTGTTTTAGCAAACTTTACTTCGTCCGGATGCCTTTTATCGGTATATTTTGCTTCTGAGCGATAAGTGGTAATTTCAACTTCCTTCAATCTCGGGTTTTTGCTTTTAGTCTGAACAGTAACTGTCAAAAACTTATTCTCGTAAAAACTCTTTGGAAAAATTTTGCTAATTTCTTCTGGTTTGGCTTCTGTTGTTATGTCCCAATCCTTTGGTTTAACAGACGATTTTTCAATCTCGCTTAAAATAAGATCGCGGACACATCCGCCAACTAAATAAGCCTGAAAGCCCGATTTTTTGAATTTATCTATAATAAATTCTACTTCCTTGGGAATTATCATATTTTTATTTTATACTAAAAATTGATTTTTTTCAATTTTTTCAGTATAATCTAAGATATTCTGCCCTCGTAGCTTAATGGACAAAGTAACGGTCTTCGGAACCGTTGATCTCCGTTCGAGTCGGAGCGAGGGCACAAGAAAGGTCCGCCCTGTCAAATAACAAGGTGGCGAACCTCTTCCCGAGAGAACATTAAAAACCCGCGTTCATCGCGGGTTTTTAATGTCTTTAACAACTAAACTAATACATTTTATGCTGTTCTTTCTCTTATTTTTTTTCGCATTCCCGGCAAAATTTCGCTTCGGGCTTAGCCTTCAGCCTTTCTTCGCTAATTTCCTTGCCACATTTTTCGCAAATACCATATTTCCCTTCTTTAATTTTATTTAATGCTAAATTGATATCCCGCAACCGCAATTCCAGACTGTGCTCGACAGGAAGAAGATTGATATATTCTTCCTCTTCATCGGCTTCGCCCTCTGCTTCTTCGCCACCGGTTCCACTATTAAACCTTGGGTATTTTGTTTTCCAGTCATCCTTAATATCCTTGTTTTTTTTAGCAAAACCCTGAAGCTCTTCTTGAACTGTTCTTCTTGATTTCTCAAGTCTTTCTTTTAGCTCTTCTAAAGTTTCTTTGCTTATATTCTTATTTAATTGACCCATAAAGTTGATTTAATTTTTTTCTAGTCGCAGCGTCAATAATACCCGTCCCTCTTGTCAGATCTTGCGGAGCAAGAATATCTGAGGCGTATTTTTCTTGAAAACGAATTACCGCTGCTTTAGTTAATGGTCCAAAATACCCGCTAACAATTTTCTGAGGATAAATTTTGTTGTCCTTTGCTAGCCATGATTGAAGTAGTTTTACTTCTTCCCCATAGCTCCCAATCCTTAAATCGGTTGTCAGTTCAGCGGTTCTTGGCTTTACCCCTGAATCGCCATAGAGTTCGTTTAACTTCATCCTTGTATAAGAATCGACTATCCCGTTTCCTTTAGTAAGTCCTTGCGGAGCAAGAATATCTGAGGCGTATTTTTCTTGAAAACGAATTACCGCTGCTTTAGTTAACGACTTAAAATTGCCACTAATAATCGCTTGAGGGTAAATTGCAGCATCTTGAGAAAGCCAACTTTGAAGAAGTTTTACTTCGTAGCCCCTGTCGCCTACTTTTAGGTCACTCGTCAATTCTAGTCTCACCCCTGTAATTCCTAATTTCGTAATCACTTCTTGCATGCTTTTCCACGAACTTGTAAAAACTAAATAATTCCCTGACGTTAAGTAAGCGATACCTAAATCTTCCTTATTAATAGTTTGGTATCTAAAATTTGGACCAGTATACCCTTGAACATCTGAGGCGTTTCTAAAATAGGGGACTATTAGTCTTCCTTTCGCTCCCATCATCGCGAAAAAGTTTTTAAAATCATCACTCATTGATGACTCTTGATTCCTCAATAAATTCTCTAATCCTTCGTAATCTTTAATCTTCGCCACAAAACCAAGTCGGTTTCCCTGTGGTTGAGAAAATATAAAAAGAGTAAATCCGTTATCTAATTTATCATAAAACCCTTTCGGGGTTCTTATAAGCATCCACTCAAAAAATTTTTCTAACCCTAAAAATTTTCCATTGTTCTTGTTTTTAATTGTAATGCGTGTGAACGTCCCTTTTTTCTGCCATTCACCTATAGTCTTAGAAAGCAAAGAACGAAGGTCGTCTGAATTTAAAACATCTAAATTCCTTGTATCGTTGACTAAAAATAATGCCTGAGAGACAACGAAAGATGATGTTTTCTGGGCGCAAACGCCCTGAGAATTACAGACCTCACCCGTCGGACAATCAGCGTCATTAGAGCATTCTTTCAGAGAAGGTTTAACGCAAGTTCCATTGGAGCTGCAAATCTCACCGCTTAAGCAATCAGAGTTATTAGAACAAGTTATTATTGACGGGGGTTGATTTTTTACAACAAAAAACCAATACCAAAAAGTAGCAACGCCCATTAGGATAACTACGACTACACCTACAATCGTGATTCTAAGCCAAAGTTTCGTTTTCGAACTTGGTTTTTCCGGAAAAGATTTAATAGCTTCTTGGAGATCAGTCTCCTCTGGTAATTTAGGAGGACGAAAAGCAACAGCCGGCTTTTCGATTCTTTCTTTATTTTTAAAAGTTTGCTGGATTTCCCATGGATTTTCTTCTTTCGCATCCATTATTTCCTTATCTTCCTTCTTCTCTTCTATTTCCTCTTTATTTGCTATGCTCTCAACCGCCGATGGGACAAGAAAAGGTTCCTCTGTTTTACCTTCAGGCTCTTCTCTCATTTCTTTATTACCCATCTCAAAATTTTTCAACGCTTCTATTCTTTTCTTTGCCTCTGCAATCCTTTTTGCCTCTTTTGTTGCCTCAATATTTCTCTCGCCCTCTTTTTTTACTTCAAATCCCGAATCTATCTCATCAACGCCTAACCCTCGGTTAATCTCTTTAACTCTTGCCTCCATCATTCTCACTTTTGCCAAAAGAGCGTTGACTTTTTTTTCTTCTTGGCTTTGTTTGTCTTTATTCTTCATTTTGTTTGTCCTTACCCCTTAATAACGAAATCTCTTCTTTTAATCTCTTTATTTTCCCTTTTAATTCTTCTCTTTCTATTAATAGATTCTTTTTCCTTGCTTCTCTCTCTTCGTATCTTGTTCTTTCATCTTCTAATCCACGATCTTCTTCTGCTCTTCTTTTCTCTTCCAGGCTGCGCCTTTCTTCTATTTTTCTTTTCTCTTCCCCCTCGCTCTTTCTTTGTTCTTCTGCTTCCTTCCCTTCATTGCCAATTTCCTCTTTTTTCTTTTGCCCCATTATTATGGCCTCTTTTTCTTCCTCTTTTCTCGGTTTTCCCATTTCCGTTTCTTTTTTGGCGCCTCCTAATTCTTGATCAATTTCTTTGGTCCTCGATGTTAAATTATCTATTTTTATCAAAACTGCCTGAGTTCTTTTTTCCAAGGATTCTAGTTTGTTTTTTAATGACTGAACAACCTCTTCGACGTCCCATCTTTTACTTTCGACGTTTCTTCTTTTTTCCTCTTCCTCCCACCTTCTTTTCTCTGCGGTTCTTCTCTCTTTTAGATTTTCTGCCATCTTTTCTTTTTCCTCAATTAGTAATTCTTCTTCTTTCACGCTCTTTTCTTCTTTCAACACTCCATCTAAGAATATTTTATGCCTTTCTATCTCCGCTAATAGGTTTCCCCTTTCTTTCCTTAACGATTCTTTCTCTTTTTCTAGTACCTGAATTTCTTTTACTATTTTAACTTTCTCTAATTCCAAGTCAATTTTATTTTCTCTCTCAAAAATATTTTCTTGTTCGTTGTTTAAGTTTTTTTCTTTATCCTCTATTTCCAAAATAGAGGCATTAATATTATTCAACTGACCCTCCAAACCTTCTATTTTTTCATCAATAGGCCATCTCTTTTTTTCTAAATTTTCTCTTTTTATTTCCATTCCCCATCTTTCCTTTTCTATCTCTCTTTTCTCTTCAATTGTGTCGACTGTTTCTTCTCTTTCTTCTAAAGCTTTTTCTTTATCTTCAATTTCTTTCTCTTTTTTCGCAATTACTTCAAAATCTTTTTTAATTTTTTCTTTTTCTTTTAAAACTATTTCCTTTTGGGAAATCAATGGATTCTTTTCAATCGCTAATCTTAGCAACTTCTCCTTAGTATCTTTTTTCTCTTCTTCCATCTTCTTTCTATTTTTCAATAATAATTCTTCTCTGTATTCTGGGCTTTTTTTTCTTTCTTCTTCTTCCCGTCGCTTTTGCTCTTCTTCTAATTTTCTTCTTCTTTCTTCACGTTTTCTTTTCTCCTCTTCTAGCTTGCGCTCTTCTTCTGCTCTTTTTCGCTCTTCTTCTTCGCGCCTTTTTCTTTCTTCTTCTTCCCGTCGCTTTTGCTCTTCTTCTAATTTTCTTCTTCT
>CAYZZO010000022.1:6003-7742 GCA_964483075.1 uncultured Candidatus Saccharibacteria bacterium
CTTTTCTCCTCTTCTAGCTTGCGCTCTTCTTCTGCTCTTTTTCGCTCTTCTTCTTGTTCCCTTAGGTCATCTATGCTTTCTTTTTCCTTTAACGCTGTCCCTCCTGGTTTTATATTTAATCCTGTCTTTGTTGGTGACCCTTTCTTTGAGTCTTCATTTTCTTCTTTTTCTGTCCTCCCTAAATCAAAAACACCTCCTCTTTTCCCTTGAGCAAGAGCGATATCTTTTTTCATCGTCTCAATATCTCTATCGTCTATTATGAGTTTTTTAGACGACATAACGAATAAAGTATTAACCTAGTACGCAATAATCATTTCTGCCGGAACTCGAAATTTTGGCTGCGAATCATTCAGGGTTCGTCAAGGCATACTTTTGTATACGCCTCTTCTCTCTTCGCAATTTTCGCTTAAAATTTCTGCATTTCGTTACGAAAAATTACTACGTATTGGTTTACTAAAAAATAATTAAATAAAATATAAACTTATTAGGTTTATTCTAACATTATAATATTATGATGTTAAAGCATTTTATTGTCTTTTCTTATCTTCTATTGAGATTTCTTATTAGGGATAAATTTATTCTCTTCTGTTCGTCAATGGAGATAACTTTAACTTCGACAGAATCACCGACTTTTACCACATCCTCAACTTTTTCCACTCTTTGCGGAGATAGTTTGGAAATATGTATTAGACCCTCTTTCTTCGGTAAAATTTCAACGAACGCCCCGAAATCTAAAATCTTTTTTACTGTCCCTTCGAAAATTTCTCCGACCTCAACCTCCCTTGTAATCTTTTTAATCTCTTCTATTGCTTTATCTACTTCTTCTTTTTTGTCAGAGGAAATATAAATAAGACCCGTTTCTTGTATGTCTATAGTCGCTCCCGTTTCATCAATAATACTATTAATTGTTTTTCCTCCCGGTCCTATAACTTCTCCGATTTTTCTCGGATCGATTTGAATAGTTGAAATCTTAGGAGCATACAAAGAGAGACGTTCTCTCGGTCTTGATATGGTTTTTTCCATTACATCTAAAATTTCCATCCTTGCTTTTTTTGCTCTTTGAAGTGCTTTTTTAACAATTTCCCTATTAATGCCTTCAATTTTCACATCCATTTGAATAACGGTTATTCCTTCTCTCGTTCCAGCCACTTTAAAGTCCATATCGCCATAATGGTCTTCCGGCCCCTGTATGTCTGTCAGAATTTTATACTCGCCTGTTCTTTTGTCCTGAATCAGGCCAATGGCAATACCTGTTGCATGTCTTTTAATGGGAACACCCGCGTCTGCTAAAGCCAGGGAAGAACCAGAAACAGAAGCCATTGAAGTAGAGCCGTTCGAAGAAAGAATTTCAGTCACTATTCTTATAGTATAAGGAAATTCATCTGAACTTGGAATTAAAGGGATTAGTGCTTTTTCGGCTAACATTCCATGCCCTATTTCCCTTCTTCCAGGACCCCTTACCGATTTCGCTTCGCCGGTTGAATAAGGGGGAAAATTATAATGATGCATAAATTTTTTCTTCCCGACAATTTCCATTCCCTCTAATAATTGCTGGTCTCCAGGAGCACCCAAGGTTAATATAGATAAAGCTTTTGTTTTTCCTCGGCGAAATAAACCAGAGCCATGAGTCCTCGGCAAAAGTCCTACCTCGCATGAAATCTTTCTTAGCTCGTCTAGTTTTCTACCATCGGGTCTCTTGTCGTATTTTAATATATTTTCGTGGACCAGTTTATTTATTC
>CAYZZO010000023.1:0-7706 GCA_964483075.1 uncultured Candidatus Saccharibacteria bacterium
ACATATACAATAGACGCTACGAATAAAGTTTTAGGGAGATTAGCGGTTAGAATCGCAATTCTTTTGCGTGGAAAAGAAAAGGCAGATTTTATGCCGAACGAAGACGAAGGCGACTTTGTTGTCGTTAAGAATATTGAAAAGATTTACCTAAGCGGAAAGAAAAAAGAAAACAAAATTTATTATCACCATACAGGGTATATGGGAGGATTAAAAAAAGTTTCATTTGAAAAGCTTTTTAAGAGAGAACCGGGAGAAATTTTAAAAAAAGCAGTTTTCGGAATGCTTCCTAAAAATAAATTAAGACCTATGCAAATTAAACGATTAAAAATAAAGAAATGAAAACAACTAAGAAGGTAATTAAAAATTCTGTTGAAAAAAAAGTTCCCAAAAAACTAAAACCTGAAAAGGCAAAAAAAATATTAGCCAAAAAAAAGGTTAATCCGAAGAAGAAGCCCGTTAAGAAAGTTCTCGAAAAAAAGGAAAAAAGAAAAATAAAAGACATTTCCATTACCGAATCAGGCAAGGGAGTTGAGAAAAAAACCGTTAAACCAATGCGTTATTTTGAGGGTGTCGGACGCAGAAAATCGGCTGTAGCCCGAGTTCGTCTTTTTACTCAAGGAGAAAAAGATATTTTAGTTAATAAAAAGCCTTATAAGGATTACTTTTCTATTTTAGAATATCAACAAACTGTTATTGCCTCCCTCGAAAAAATGAAGTCCTTAGGACGTTTTAGCGTTTCTGTAAAAGTAAAAGGTGGGGGACTGCATGCTCAAGCAGAAGCGATTAGGCACGGAGCTGCTCGCGCTTTATTAAAGTTTAATCCTGATTTTAGGAAAAAATTAAGGAAGGCAGGTTTCTTGACAAGAGACCCGCGAGCGAGAGAAAGGAAAAAATTTGGATTGAAGCGGGCAAGAAGAGCGCCGCAATGGCGAAAACGTTAAAATCTATTTTTGTTTTATTTTTAATTTGTGCTAAAAGAAATTATTGATAAATTTTATTTAGAGAGGGAAAAAGATAGAGAGCAAAGCCATTTTTATGTTACCGATGCAGGCAAATGTCCACGGGCTATATTTTTTAAATTTAAAAATGCTCCCAAGAAAGAAACAGAAGCAAACATTTTAAGGTTATTTGACCATGGAGATTATATCCATAAATTGATTATGAGTTCTCTGCTTGGATCTCGAGAAATTCATGTAGTTGCTTCAGAAGTTAATATTCCACCCCAGGATATAATTTCGGGAAGGGCGGATGCAATAATAAGCAATGGCAAAGAGTTATATGTTTTAGATATTAAAAGTATAAACAGTATGGGATTTAAATACTTAAGAGAGCCGAAAAAGGACAATGTCAACCAGATCCAACTTTATCTTCATTTTTTTAAAATCCTCAAAGGAATATTGCTTTATGTCAATAAAGATAATCAGGAATTGAAAGAGTTTATCGTAGAATATAATTCTTCTCTATCCAAAATTCTCCTGGAAGGATTAAAGTCAGTTAAGAGGGACATCAAAGAAGATCTTGTTCCCTCGAGAATTCCGAGTTATCCCAATGATTGGCAATGCCGCTATTGCCCCTTTCGCCAAGTTTGCATAATGGCTGGGGGTGATAAAATTAATTGGGATAAACTTAAAACAAAGATAAGAACAGAAGGTTAAGGCGATATTATTCCTGAAAAGAACAGTCCGTTTTTATTTAAGACATAAAGCTTATTGTTTTCTTGGTTCCAAAATATTTTGAATTTTTCGGAAAACGAATTACTTGAATCTTTTATCATTGTTGTTTTGTAGCTATTTGGCAATTCAACAATATTTATTTTGTCTCTATCGTCGATCTCGGCGATTTTTATTTTGTTTTCAATGTTAAAAATTAAGTAGGCGTCAGTATCCCAAAATAAATCTCCAATGTCTTTTGAAAACCTGGTTAAAAATAATTTTTCTCCTTTTTCCTTTTGTGGTTGATTGTATTTTTTTTCTAAAAACAAAATCCATATTTCATGTTTATTAAAATAAACAAGCTTTTTAAGGTCGTAAGAGAATTTAAATCCGTTAACTGATTCTGAGATTTTTTGAAAAGATTTATCCTTGGAGAGTAAATATAAAACCCTTCCTTCCTTTAGGAAGAGGTAAGAATTATTCGTTTTTATTTGATAATTTTCTCCATTTTTCAAGTCGAGAGGAACAATGTTCAATTTATTTTTATTTTTCAAGTCGAGAGAAGACTTATAAAGGAATCCCGATTTATCAAGATAATATATATTATCGTTGATTATTTGGCAGGCTATTATATCTTTCAAAAGAGGGTCAGAAATTTTTTCCTTTACCGTATCTATTTCTCTTAATTCTTTTTTTATTTTTTCTTCTACTCCATCTTCTTTTTTAATTTCTCCTGTCGCTTTCCTAAGAGAAAGAGGGTTTGCTTCAGGTGTTTCGAGAGATAAGACAAACATCTTTTTTGGATCTTGGGGATTGAAGTAAATTTCTTCTGTATTTTTGTCTAAGAAGCCAAGAGAAGTTAAACTAGCTGGAGTTTTATCGATTTCTAATAAATAATACCTAATAATCTCCTTGTTTTCATTTAGAGGCGATTTCAATCCCGTTTTTAGCAAAATTATTTTTGAGTTGGGAGAGAATTTTAAATCTATTAAGCGAACTTCTTTATTCTTTGAAATATCTTTTTCTCCAATTAGCTGAATCGTAAGGTTTTTTTCTACGTCAAATAGTTTTAGAGCCCAATTTTTATCTGCTGTTTTCAGTTCTTGGCCACTTTTTCCCTGAGGGACGCTGTTTTTATCTGTGGTTTTTTTAAAATTATCAGAGACATTCGAATTTGTTTCTTCTAAAATAATCTTTTTTTTGTTCGGAGAAAAGAAAATGTTTTCAGTGTTCTCTGATAGTTTACTAAATTTCAGATTTTTAGGAACAAGAACAATGCTTTTCGCTTCTGTTACTTGTCTTTTTTTTATTTCTAATTCTTTTTCCCAGGGATAAAAACCATCTTTTTTAATTTCAACCTTATATTTATTTGGAAGAATATCTTCAATTAAAGCAGAGCCGAAAAAAAAGTCAGTTTTCTTTTTCAGCTTTCCGTTTAAATAAATTTGAACGTTTTTCGGCAGAACTTTGAAGTAAAAAATACCCGGTTGCGTAATTTTTTTGCTATTCCAATCAAATCTCCAACCAAAAGAATAAAAGACAACCAAAGAAACGGTTATCAAAAAAAGAACCGTTAAAATTAAAAGAAATATTGTTTTCGTTCTGTGGGTCATTTTTGGTTATTCTTCAGTAATTCTACCTTCTTCTTCTAAAAATTTCAAATTTTAAAATATCAAAAATAAAACTTGATTCTCTAAATATAATCTTTGCCATGTCAACGTTCTATGTTTCAGTTCTGGAGGCAAAACTTTGGCGGGTTTCAGCTTCAGCTGATAGGGCTTATTTATAAAAGTTGGCCAGAAAATTGCGATATTTTGTTAGTAAAAAATAATCTGGCAACCGGTCTTGGATTGCCAGTAGCCCTCTAATAGATTAAAGCAAGTAGGCCGAAACTTAATCGAAAATCCTCCGAGTTTCAGGGGATTTTTGGCTTAGAGGGTAGAAAAGTGGCATTATTAATGTTACATTACTAACTCTATTTTGAAGTTAGTGAGTGTTAGTAAAATCCAAATAAGGTGGCATTATACAAGAACTTGCTATTTATAATTCTTTAGTTTAAAATAATAAATGTTAGCGGTGGCATTAAAAAAGACTTAACTATAATATGAAAAAAGAAAAATTTATTATTAAAGGCGGGAATTCTTTAAACGGAGAAGTTAAAATAAGAGGGGCAAAAAATGCTGCTTTCCCCGCTTTGGTGGCCACTCTTTTGACAAAAGAACCGTCTGTTATTGATAATCTTCCTTTAATTGAAGATGTTTTTAGAATGATTGATCTTTTGAAGGGGTTGGGAGTTAAAATCTCCTGGTTGGGAAAAAGAAAAGTCCGCTTAGATCCTTCGGGAATTGACCCTTTAAAAATACCATTTGATATTGTTGGATTTTTCCGTGGCTCTATTTTGTTGCTTGGTCCGCTTTTAGCTCGTTTTAATAGAATAAAAATGCCTCCTCCTGGAGGATGTCTTATCGGAGCAAGGTCTATAGATACGCACTTGGATGCCTTTTCTCAATTAGGGGTTAAAATTATTCGGGGCTCAATGGAGAGCTCCTCTAAAAGAAATAATAAACAGGTAAGAGGGGACAATCTTTATTCTTTTGAAAAAGGTAAAAATTTTGCTGAAAAATTTCATACGGTATCGTTCTTAAAAGAAAAAAATGAAACAAGAGAGGTGGTGCTTAGAGAATTTAGCGTAACCGCAACCGAGAACATTTTATTATTTTCCGCTCTTTTTCCTGGAAAAACAATTTTAAAAATTGCTGACCAGGATTATCAGGTAAAAGAATTAATTAAGGTTTTAGAAAAGATGGGCGTGAAAATTAAAAGTAATGGACCTTCCTCTTTGGAAGTTATTGGTCAAAAAACACTTCACGGATTTAATTATACTGTAATCTCTGATCCTATAGAAACGGGAACTTTTATCGTAGCCGCCTTAGCGACTAAGGGAGAAATTGTTATTAGAGACGCTCAACTTTCGTTTCTTGATCTTTTTCTGAAGCGCCTTTGGGATTTCGGCGCCAAATTTAAAATTTTAGACGAAAAAACGATAAAGATTTTTCCTTCAGAAAAATTAAAAATAGATAAAGTTCAAAGCTTGCCCTATCCGGGAATTCATTCCGATATTCAGCCTGAGCTTGGCGTCTTGGCAACCCAGACAGAAGGACCTACTTTAATGCACGATCCTTTATACGAAGGCCGCCTGAAATATCTCGATGAATTAAATAAAATGGGAGCAAAGATAATTTTTTGCGGTCCTCATCGAGCAATAATTTATGGGAAGACTCAATTAGAGGGAGTTAAATTTCCAAGCCCTGATCTTCGCGCAGGAGCTGCTTTAATAATTGCCGGATTGGTCGCTGAAGGAAAAACAATTATTGATAATATTTATCAAGTTGACAGAGGATATGAGAAAATAGAAGAACGTTTGCGGCGATTAGGAGCAAACATTATAAGGGTGAAAGAATGAATGCTAATTTTTAAACTTTCAATTATCAAATCTTCAATTGATAATTGGTCATTGAAAATTTAAAACTTTAAATCGTGTTTATAAAAAAAATTGGTATTGATTTAGGAACTTGCAATTCAGTCGTTTTTGTTTTAAAAAAGGGGGCGGTTTTGAATGAGCCTTCAGTAGTGGCGGTTTCTCTTTCTGAAAATAAAATTTTAGCGGTTGGCAAAGAAGCAAAAGAAATGACAGGAAGAACTCCTGATAGTATTAGGGTTTACAGACCGCTTAGAAACGGAGTAATTGCCGATTATCGTGTTACAGAAGCAATGTTGCGTTATTTTATCAAAAAGACAAAAGCGCTTAATTTTAAATTTCTAAAGCCAGAACTATTAATAGGAGTTCCAGCTGGTATTACTTCAACCGAGAAACGGGCAGTAATCGAGGCGGGAATAACAGCGGGAGCAAAATCAGTTTATATCGCTAAAGAGCCAATCTTAGCCGCTATTGGAGCGGGAATTCCTATTAATTCTTGCTCTGGCCATATGATTATTGATATTGGGGGAGGAACTTCCGAGGTTGCTGTGATTTCTTTGGGCGGAATTGTTACCGCTCGATCTTTAAGGGTGGCTGGCGATAAATTAGATTCGGCGATTTCTGACTATATAAGGGAAAAATATAATTTAGCTATAGGAGAACAGACAGCTGAAGAAGTAAAAATTAAAATTGGCGTTGCTTTCCCGAAAAAAGAAGAAAAAGAGATGGAAATCAGGGGAAGGGATTTAATTTCAGGACTTCCTAAAAATATCAATATTCATTCGAATGAAGTTGCTGAGGCGATATATGATAGACTTTCCGAGATTATCCAAGTGGTTAAAATCGTTTTAAGAGACACTCCTCCAGAATTATCAGCTGATATTATGGATAAAGGAATGATAATATCCGGGGGCGGCGCTTTACTCGATGGCATAGATGAATTAATTTCTAGGTCTACCGGCGTTCCCTGTTTTATAGCAGAAGATCCCTTGCTTTGCGTGGCTAAAGGAACGGGAGTTGTTATTGAGAATCTCGATGCTTATAAAAAAAGTATAATGACAAAGAGACGATAACTTGTAACCAAAGTTATATGTTTTAAGTTATGGGCTATAACTTAATTGGCCATCAAAACCAATGGAATTTTTTGACCAAAGCGGCAGAGTTAAACCAGTTACCTCATGCTCTTTTGTTTTCCGGAGAAGAGCAATTAGGAAAAAAAACATTTGCTATTGAATTCGCTAAGTTTCTTAATTGTTTGTCTAAAGATAAGAAAAAAAAACCATGTAATACTTGCCAGAATTGCTTAGCCATTGAAAAGGGAATATTCCCTGATTTTATTTTTCTCAAAGCGGATAATTCAGCTAGAGACATCCAAATTGGCCAAATAAGGGAATTGTTGAAAAAACTATCGTTTCGTTCTTATTCTTCTAATTTTAAAATAGCTGTTTTAGACAATGCTCATTTGATGAACAAAGCGGCTCAGAATTCTTTTTTAAAATTTTTAGAAGAGCCAAAAGGCGAAGCTATTTTAATTTTGATAACAGAATATCCCGAAACATTACTCTCAACAATCATTTCCCGTGTTCAACAAATTAAATTTTATCCGGTAAGCGAGAATAAAATCAAGAATTATTTTCTTAAACAAGGTGTCCCAGAAGAAAAAGCGAACGAGCTTTACTTGTTTTCTTCAGGAAAACCAGGTAGGGCTTTAGACCTTTATTCTAGTCCTGATAAATTAGAAGAAGAAAAAAAATTAATTTCAGACCTAACAAAAATCAGCCGATCAGAATTAGTTTACCGCTTTAAGTATGTTAAAAGTATCCCCGACTTATCCCTAGACAGGTTAAAGAAAATTTTAAGCGTATGGCTGATTTATCTTAGGTCGATTTTTATCTCTCGCATCGTTGAACCGAAAAAAGAAACTAATTTTAGCAACTATTCTCTTTTGAGAATAAAAAGAGCTATTAAAAATATTCAAGACTTGATGCTTTTAATTTCTTTAACTAATGTCAATCCAAAGATGGCTTTAGAAAATTTATTAATAAAACTTTAGTTAAAAAACATTTTACCTAAAATACGGTTCGCTATCAGCGAACCGTATTTAATATAAAACTTTATTAGACAGGCGCTAAATATTTTGCTACAATAATTACGATGAATTATAAAGAAATTATTGACGATATTAAGCCAGAGTTGGAAAAAGTTGTCTCTTTTTTAGAGAAAGAGATTGGAGGAATAAGAGCCGGAAGGGCCACACCTTCTTTGGTTGAAGACATGATTGTTGAGTGTTTCGGCAAGAAATTTCCCTTAAAACAATTAGCGGCTATATCTTCTCCTGGACCGAAGGATATAGTAATTCAGCCTTGGGACAAGTCTTATTTAGAGCCAATAGAAAAAGCTATTTCTAGTTCGAGTATCGGTGTTTCTCCGATTGTCGATAAAGACATTGTTCGTGTTTCCTTGCCTCCCTTAAGCGATGAATATCGCAAGAGCTTGCTTCTTCTCATCTCAGAAAAACAGGAAGAGGCGAGAAAAACAATAAGGCGTTGGCGAGAAGAGTCTTGGAACAAAATCCA
>CAYZZO010000024.1:0-7652 GCA_964483075.1 uncultured Candidatus Saccharibacteria bacterium
TTCCCCAGAGACCCCAGAGACCCCAGAGACCTCAGAGACCCCAGAGACCCCAGAGACCCCAGAGACCCCAGAGACCCCAGAGACCCCAGAAACCCCAGAAACTCCAGAAACCCCAGAAACTCCAGAAACCCCGCAGACACTTTAGGTTTAATTTATTTTTTAAAAAAAGCGCAGCTGACATTTATATATCTTCTGCGCTTTTTACTTTAAGCGGATTTCGTTTGATTTAATTACCTATTTTCAAAAAATGAAAATAATGTATAATAAAACCAATGAAAAGGATTATTAACATAGAAACAAATAAAAATATTGGCAAAGAAGTTAAAATTTCTGGATGGATTAATTCCATAAGGTCTCATGGAAAAATTATTTTTATTGATCTTCGAGATAGAAGCGGAATTTTGCAGTTAGTTTCTATTCCGAAAAATAAAGAAGTTTATAAATTGGCAAAAGAACTTCGTCCAGAATGGGTGATAGAGGCTAAGGGAAAAGTTGGTAAAAGGCCTCCGAAGATGATAAACCCGAAAATCAAAACAGGCAATATAGAAGTTTTGGTAGAAAATTTAAGGGTTTTATCTAAAGCAAAAACATTGCCTTTTTCTATTGAAGGAGATGGCTACGAAATAAACGAGGAAAAAAGGATGAAGTATCGCTATTTAGACTTGAGGAGAAAGAGAATGCGGAAAAATTTAGTGATGCGCCAAAAAGTTATTTGCTTTATGCGTGATTTTCTTCAAAAAGAGGATTTTATTGAAGTGGAAACACCCATTTTAACTAAATCAACTCCTGAGGGAGCGAGGGACTTTATAGTTCCTTCGAGATTGCAGCAAGGAAATTTTTATGCTTTGCCTCAATCACCCCAACAGTATAAGCAATTATTGCAGGTAGCCGGTCTTGAAAAATATTTCCAAATAGCCCGTTGTTTTAGAGACGAGGACCCAAGAGCTGATAGGCAGGCAGAGTTTACTCAATTAGATATGGAAATGTCTTTTATCGATCAAGAGGAAATTTTAAATTTAACAGAAAGGCTTTTCATATCTTTAGTTAAAGAAATATTTCCGGAAAAGAGAATTCAAAAAATTCCCTTTCCAAAAATCTCCTATAAGGAATCAATGGAAAAATATAAAACGGATAAGCCAGACCTAAGGAAAAACAAAAAAGAAGCTGATGAATTAGCATTTGCTTTCATTATCGATTTTCCAATGTTTGAGTGGCACGAAAAAGAGAAAAAATGGGGAGCACAGCACCATCCTTTCACTAGGCCGCAGGTAGATGATATCAAGAAACTTAAAAAAGAGCCTGAGAAGATTTTAGCTTACCAATACGATATTGTTTTAAACGGATATGAAATTGGGGGAGGAAGCCTGAGGTCATATAAACCAGAAGTTTTAGAGGCTGTTTTTGAGGTGTTAGGGCATAAAAAAAGCGAAATTCGCCAAAAGTTTGGTCACTTGTTAGAAGCGTTTGAATATGGAGTTCCGCCCCATGGTGGAATCGCTCCTGGCATCGATAGATTCTTATCAATTGTTTTAAAGGAACCAAATATTCGTGAGGTTATCGCTTTTCCAAAAACGGGCGACAATAGGGATCTAATGATGGGCGCTCCTTCGGAAGTGACAAAAGAGCAATTAAAAGATTTGGGTATCAAAATATTATGAGAAAAAAAAGAAAATGGATAATTTTGTTGGTTTCTTTTGTTCTAATTCTTCCTTTTTGGTGGGGACTTAATGCTTTAGCAAAAGATGCTAACGATTTTTTTTTCTTACAGGAAATTAAAAATAATTCGGAAATTAATTCTGCAGAGGCGGATCAAAAAATTACCGTTATCCGCTTAAAAAAATTAAAAAAGGAGTTGATACGCCAAAGAACTTTTAAAAATTTGAAAATTTCTGCCAAAGAGGCAATTTCAGTAGAAATTAATAAAGGCGTGAAAACAAAAATTTTATTTGAAAAAAATTCTCAAGTTCCATTACCTATCGCTTCTCTGACGAAATTAACAACAGCATTAGTTGTTTTTGAAAATTATGACCTTTCCAAAAAAATAAAAATATCGAAGGAGGCAGTTGACCAAGAAGGGAGTTCTAAATGGGGAAACTTGAGAGAAGGAGAATATTTATCTGTTAAAAACTTACTTTATATGGCTCTTCTTGAATCAAGCAATGACGCCGCTTTTTCGCTAACCGAACCGTTTGGAGAAAAAAAGTTTGTCGGCCTAATGAATAAAAATGCTGAAAAAATAGGATTAGAAAACACTAAATTTTTTAATCCAACGGGCCTTGAACCAGATAACCCAAACGGGCCGATAAACCATTCTACTGCTAAGGATTTAGTTAAACTCTCTCGATACATATCGGAGAATTATCCTCAGATTTTTAAAATCAGCAGCCAACAATCATATACTGTTTTAAGGCCAAACGGAAATCTTCATCATTTTATTCCTGAGAACACGGATAAACTTTTGGGGAAAATTCCGGGAATTATAGGCGGAAAAACAGGTTGGAGCCCGAGAGCTTCCGGATGCCTTCTTGTTGTTCTTAAAAATCCAAATGGAAGTGGTTATTTTGTAAATGTTGTTTTAGGGTCAAATGATCGCTTCGGCGATATGAAAAAAATAATAAAAATATTAACAATGTAGTAATATTTTTATGCCCGCTATTACTATAAACGTTATTAAGGTATTTACATTGGGAGCAATTAGTTTTATTGTCGCTTTTTTATTTACTCCCACTCTTACTTACTTTCTTTATAAATATAAGCTTTGGCGAAAGGCGGTCAGGATAAAGTCGATAGACGGAAAAGAAATTCCTTATTTTAAAGAATTTCATAGCGAAGGGGAGTCCCATGTTCCAAGATTTGGGGGATTGCTTATTTGGACAACTGTTCTTCTTCTATCCTTTCTTTTTTTTCTCCTCTCCAAGACAAATTTTTGGTTCTTCCGAGAATTGAATTTTTTAAGCAGGTCACAAACATGGCTTCCTCTATTTGCCTTAATAGCGGCTTCTTTGGTCGGGTTGTTGGACGATGTTTTACAAGTTTTTCCTATGGGAAAAAACTTCTTGCGCTTAGGTGGATATATTGGAGGAGGATTACGTCTTCGTTATAGGTTAATTTTAGTTACTTTGATTGGCTTAGTTGGCGGATGGTGGTTTTATTACAAATTGGGCTATAGCGCTTTACATGTTCCCGGGGACGGCGATTTTTTTATAGGTTTTTGGTATGTGCCTCTTTTTATCTTGGTAATGCTGGCAACTTATAGCGGTGGAGTAATAGATGGCTTAGACGGTTTGGCTGGCGGAGCTTTTGCTATAATCTTTACCGCTTTCGGCGTTATTGCTTTTTTTAACGGACAAGTTGATCTTGCCGCGTTTTGCAGCGTGATTACTGGAGCGATTTTAGCCTTTCTTTGGTTTAATATTCCCCCAGCTAGATTTTATATGGGCGAAACAGGAGTAATAGGACTTTGTGCCGCCTTAACCGTTATTTCCTTTTTGACTAATTCTGTTTTAATCTTGCCGGTAATCGGATTTTTATTGGTTATTGAATCGGGTTCAGTTATTCTTCAACTTCTTTCCCGAAAGATTAGACATAAAAAAATTTTTCTAGCGGCGCCAATCCATCACCATTTTGAAGCAAAAGGCTGGCCTCACTATAAAATTACAATGAGATTTTGGGTTATTGGAATCGTAATGGCCATTATTGGCATAGCGATAAGATTGTTAGGGTAAATTAGAAAGTGGAAGGTAGAAAGTAAAGAATTACTACTTACTACCTACTGCCTATTATCTATGCTAGGTATTTTTGACTCTGGAGTTGGAGGGTTGACCGTTGTTAAAGAAATATTTAAAGAGTTGCCGAAGTATCAAATAATTTATTTCGGTGATACGGCTCGGCTTCCTTATGGAACAAAAGGGGCTGGTTTTGTTAGGAGATACTCATTAGAAATTACAGACTATCTTGTTAAAAAAGGAGCAAAGATAATTATTATTGCTTGTCATACCTCTTCTTCTTGGGCAGCAGATTTTCTAAAAAATAGATTTTCTCTTCCAATTCTCGAAGTAATAACGCCAGCGATTAAAGAATCAATAAGAGCTACAAAAAATAAAAAAATTGGAATAATTGGGACGCCAGGAACCATAAGAAGCGATAAATGGAGAAAAAAACTTTTAAAAGCAGATTCCAGCCTGAAAGTTTATTTAAAATCATGTCCTCTCTTTGTGCCTTTAGTAGAAGAGGGATGGATACATAAAAAAATAACAAGAGATGTGGTTAAAGAATACCTAGAACCATTAAGGCGAAAAAAAATAGATACTCTAATATTGGCCTGTACCCATTATCCGTTATTGGAAAAAGAAATAAGAAATGTAATGGGAAATAAAGTTAAGATTATAAATCCGGCTAAAAGTTTGGCAAAAGAATTGAAATTATTTTTAAAAGAAAATCCTGAAATATCTTCTAAAATTAAAAAAGGTAAAAAGCATCAATTTTTTTTTAGTGACCAACCATATAATTTTAAAAAAATAAGCAGGATTTGTTTCGGAAAAGAAGTGAAGGCAATCATTAACGATCCTTTTTATGGTAAAATTATTCAAAAATAAAAAGGTAGTCATAATGGGATTGGGTCTACATGGCGGGGGAGTAGGAGCGGCAAAATTTTTTTTCAAAGAAGGAGCAGAAGTTCTAATTACAGACACCAAAACAAGAAGCCAGCTGAAGAAATCTCTTACAATGCTTAGGGGACTTCCTTTAAATTTTGTTTTAGGAAAGCATCGCAAGAAAGATTTTATTGGGGCCGATTTAATTATAAAAAATCCAGCTGTTTCAAATGACTCTCCTTACCTTAAAATAGCCAAAAAGCACAATATTCTCGTAAAAACAGATATTGAAGTATTTTTTGATTTAGTTCCTTCTAAGCAAATCATAGGAATTACCGGCAGCAAGGGAAAATCAACAACGGCAACTTTATCTTACTTATTTTTGAAAAGTAAGTATACAAATGTTATTTTGGCAGGTAATATCGGAATCTCAGCCTTAGAGGTTTTTCCATCTATAAACAAAAAGACAAAAGTTATTTTAGAGCTTTCTAGCTTTGAATTAGAAGACCTTCATAAAAGTCCTCATATAGCGGTTATCACTTCTCTTTTTCCCGACCACTTAAATAGGTATAAAAATTTTAGAGAATACGTTAAATCAAAAGAAGCAATTTTTAAATACCAGAAGAAAAACGATATTTTGGTTTTGAATTATAATAGCCGTGAAGCAAAAAAGATTGCTTCGAAAGCTATTTCTAAAATTTATTTTTTTACTTCTGATTTTTTTCAAGAGTGGAAAATAGACTTCTCAAATAATAAAAAAAATTCATCTAAGCAATATAGGATAAAAGGAATAAAAGATTCTAATCTTTCGGCAGCCCTTACTGTCGCTGAAATTTTTAACATCCCTGAAAGAAACGTTAAAAAAGTTCTTTCTGATTTTAAAGGTCTTCCTCATCGGCAGGAACTTGTTGCTCTTAAAAAAGGCGTAGAATATATTAATGATAGCGCCGCAACGACGCCTCAGTCTGCCATGTTAGCTATAGATACATTCAAAAACAGACCTGGCAACCAAAGAATTATTCTTATTGCCGGAGGTGTTGATAAGGGGTTGGATTATAAAGACTTTACAGAGAAGATTAAATCTGACGTGAGTTGTTTATTTTTATTTCCTGGTACCGCTTCTGAAAAAATTAAAAAGGAGATTAAAAAGTTCAACAACTTTTTTCCCGTTAAATCAATGAAAGAAGCGGTTGAAAAAGCTTCAAAGCGCGCCAGAAAGGGGGATACTGTCTTACTTTCTCCGGGAGCGGCCAGTTTTAACTTGTTTGAAAACGAGTTCGACAGAGGAAAACAATTTGTTAAATATGTTCAAAGAAAAAACTAATCATCCAGACTACTTTTTACTTGCTATTGTTTTAGCTTTATCTCTTTTGGGAATTTTGGTTTCTGTGGGAATTTCCGCTAACGCTTCTCAGAAGATATTTAAAAGTACTACTTATTATCTATTCCATCAGCTGATTTATGGATTTCTTATCGGGGGAATTCTTGGTTTCACTGCCTTCAAACTGCCTCTTTCTTTTTTTAAAAAATGGTCATGGGTATTTATTTTCGGAAGTCTAGTCTTGATGGGATTAGTTTTTATTCCTGGATTTAGCGCTTTTTCCGGAGGAGCTTCCCGTTGGTTAAAATTTGGTATATTTACGTTCCAGCCCTCAGAGTTTTTAAAAATTTCTTTTATTATTTATTTTGCCGCTTTGTTGGCAAAAAGAAATCCTGAGAGGAGAAATAGAGAAATAGGAAAATCAATCCTTGTTCCTTCTATAACGATTATGGTGCTTATTGTGCTTCTTCTTTACCTACAATCCGATTTAAGCACACTGGCTATTATTATATTTTCTGGATTTTTAATGTATTTTACGTCAAATACGCCAATTCTATATAATATTTTAATAGTTTTAGGCGGAGTTTCTATTTTTTCTATTTTTATTGTTTTTTCTCCTTATCGCCTAAATAGAGTTTTTATTTTTCTCGGCCGTCTAAGGGATCCTTTAAAAACGGGGTATCAGATAAAACAGGCCTTGATTGCTATTGGTTCAGGGGGAGTATTGGGATTAGGCCTAGGGGTATCAAATCAGGCAAAATACCTTCCTCACCCTATTTCTGATTCGGTTTTTGCCTTAGTTGCCGAAGAATTGGGATTGGTTGGTTCTTTAGTTTTAATCTTTCTTTTTCTCGCTTTTTTTTGGCGCGGAATAAAAATCGCCAAAGAAAGCAATGATAAATTCTGTAAGTTTTTTAGCGTTGGATTCATTTCCTGGATTGTTTTACAGGCATTTGTTAATATTGGTTCAATGGTTAAACTGTCGCCCCTTACCGGTATTCCTCTGCCGTTTATTAGTTATGGCGGCTCTCACGTTATAGTTGAATTGATAGGCGTTGGAATATTGTTAAATATTTCAAAGTTTACGAAAAAAAATGGTAGAATAAAACTATGAAGATATTATTTACTGGCGGTGGAACCGCCGGACACATTTTTCCCATAGTTGCTATTATTCGAGAAATACGGAAAAAAGATCCTTCTGGCAATTTCCAGTTTTTTTATGTTGGCCCGAAAGATGAATTCGCTGAAAAAATACTTTCCAGGGAAGGGGTAGGGGTAAAAATTATTTTAGCCGGTAAAATCAGAAGATATTTTTCTCTTAAAAATATAGCTGACCTCCTCTTTAATTTTCCTTTAAGTTTTTTTCAAGCGTTTTATCATATTTTTGTTATCTCGCCTGACCTTATTTTCAGTAAAGGGGGTTATGGTTCACTATCGACAGTAATTATCGGCTGGATACTTATGACCCCTATTTTCATACACGAATCTGATGTTGTCCCAGGATTAGCCAATAAAATAGAAAGTAAGTTTGCCTTAGAGGTTTTTACCGCTTTTCCAGTTGAGAAAACTGCCTATTTCCCAGCAGGGAAAATGATATCTGTTGGCAATCCTCTAAGAGAAGCAATTTTTTCAGCTAATCAAAAAGAGGCAGAAAAAGTGTTTAAATTTACAGGGAGAAAACCAGTAATTTTATTTTTAGGGGGATCTCAGGGCGCTCAAAAAATAAACGATAAATTGTT
>CAYZZO010000025.1:0-7354 GCA_964483075.1 uncultured Candidatus Saccharibacteria bacterium
TAAACTTTCAAAAAAAGAAACCATAAAATGTTCAATCCTATTAACTCCGCCTTCTAAGTATTTTTTTGTTTGAGGAAATTTATAGCTTGGAATTTTAACCAGAACAATTGAAGTTATGGCCATCGAGAACGTTGTATTGAGGTCTGAATTTATAGACCTAAAAATAGGAATAGCGCCTTCTTTTGTTTGTATTACGAAAGCGCCGACAAATCCAGGAATTAGGCCAAGCCAATTTGCTGTAGTAATATACAAAAAAAGAGTAACAATTAAAGGTAAAACTATCCAGCTTAATTGCGGAATTTCTACAATACTATATATAAAATCGTAGAAAAACTTAATAATAAGTTTTGACACAACAACTAAATAATTATTCTTTCCTCTTTTTAGGTAGAAAGCAGCAAGCCAACCGAAAAAAATAAGCACAGCCATTGTTATCCAAGTAGCTAAAATAGTATTGGTTATATAAAAATTATTACCTATTTGAATAATTTTATCCGCAGATAAGGATATGTGAAGCATGATAAAGAACCAAAAGTCAAAAATAAATATAAAAACTTAAAAATTCTGAAATTCTGATAAAAAGAACTAGGCAACGAATTTTAATATTAAAGCTATAACTAAAGCGTAAATGGCAACAGCTTCAGCAAAAGCTATGGCGATAATTGCCATTATTTGAATTTTAGAAGCGGCCTGGGGATTGCGGGCTATTCCTATACAGGCGGCATAGCCTATTAGGCCAATTCCAATTCCCGGCCCAATAGTCCCGACCCCCATGGCAAATGACGACGGATCAATCATAAGTTTTGCCCTGTTAAACCTCAGCTTTCCCATAACAGGCAAACCGTATGACTCAACAGGAAAATATTCATTTTTTTATTTTCTTCGTACGACCTTTTAAAAATGGATAAAGATAATATCTTATTTCAAAAAAAAGAAAAACAAAAGAAAAAATTAAAAAAACAAGAAGAAAAAGAGGCGAGAGACCAAATCTCTTATCTAAGGATATTCCTATTAACAAGAATATCACCAAGGGGATTGCTATTGAAAATCCCAGTTGGAAGACCAACGAAAGGGCGTAGAAAAAATTTGATTTGTCTTTATTCGACATTTTTTTTCTCCTTTTCTAATTATAGTTCTCTTAAAAAAAATTTCAACGGCCACATCTTTTAATCTTCGCTTTCTTTATAGTAAATCTCTCTCCCCTTAAACCTCTGTCTTACTAAAAAGCCAAGACCCTAAGGCAATTGTTGCCAAGTCAAAAACTAATAAAAATGCCAAATCTAAAAAGGGAGAAAATTGAGAAAAATTAATTAAACTCGCCCTAAGCCCATCTACGCCATATGTTAAAGGATCAATATAGGCAAACACTTTCAGCCAAGCAGGAAAATTATCAAGCGGAGATATGGCTCCAGATAACAAAAAAGTAGGAAAGAGAATAAATTGAACAATCAAGGAAAATCCTTGAGTATCTTCCATTCTCGAAGCAATAGCTATTCCTAATCCTATAAATCCGGCGCTAATTAAAATCATAAAAATTAAAGCATATACAATACCTAAGGGATTAGATATATTAAAACCTAAAAATAAAGAAATTATCAAAATTAAAATTCCTTCTATTAAAGATGTTGACATTCCCCCGACAATCCTGCCAATGACAATAACCGACCTTTTGACGGGGGCAACCATTATCTCTTTTAGGAATCCGAATTCTTTGTCCCACAAAACGGACAATCCAGCGAACATTGATGTAAAAAGCATCGTCATACCGATAATTCCTGGCGTCAAAAAGTCTAAATATCCATTTCCTTCAGGCATGCCGGGCAAATTAAATCCTGAACGAAAACCGAAGCTCAAAAACAAAAGAAAAAAGAAGGGCATTGCCAAAGTGCTCACGAATCGGCTTTTTGAACGCCAAAGCTGTTTTAATTCTCTCAGCCACATTATGTATATAGTTTGAAAATTATTTGATTTCATCTATTTAATATAAAATACTATCTTCTAAATCGCTTTCTCATCATAGATCTATCTCCCCCGTTTTGGTTTACCTCTACTTCTCTGATAGTTTTGCCCGTAAATTGCAAAAAAACATCTTCTAAAGTCGGCTTCCTTAAATTAATCGATTTTATTTTAAATGCTTTTTCTTTTACGTTTGTTTTTATTAAAAGAGGGATTTTCTTTTCTCCTTCTTCCACATTCAAATCTACTCTCCCGTTATGCTTGCTAATCTTTTTAACCCAGGGAAATTTCTTAAAAACTTCAAAAGCATTTTCTGAAGGCATAGCTTCAACCGAAATAACGTCTCCGCCAATAATATTTTTTAGATTTTGAGGAGTGTCTTGAACAATGATTTTACCAAAATCCATAATAGCCACTCTTTGGCAAAGATAATCTGCCTCTTCCATATAATGAGTAGTTAAAACAATCGTTGTTTTTTCTTCTTTATTTAATTTTAAGATATATTCCCAAATATGCCGGCGCGTCTGTGTATCTAAGCCTAAGGTTGGTTCGTCCAAAAATAAAACTTTCGGATAGTGCATCAATCCCCTGGCGATTTCCAATCTTCTTTGCATTCCGCCAGAATAATTTTTCACTAAAATATTTTCCTTACTCTTGAGTTCAACTAATCCCAAAACTTCATTAATTCTTTTCTTCCTAATTTTTTTATCTAACCCGTAAAGACGAGCATGGAAATCTAAATTCTCTCTTCCAGTCAAGCGGTTGTCTAAAGCCGGCTCCTGAAAAACAATGCCGATAGAGTTCCTGACTTCGTTTTTTTGCTTTATAATGTCAAATCCTAAAATTTTAGCTGTTCCTTCCGTCGGCCGCAATAAAGTAGTTAGCATTTTAATTGTCGTCGTTTTACCCGCCCCGTTTGGACCCAATAAACCGAAAATCCCTTCTTTTTCTATACTAAAAGATATGTTATCAACTACCTTTAATCCGTTAAAATATTTGCTTAAATTATCTACTAAAATTGCTGGCATATATAATTAAATTCAAAATGAAAACCTCAAAACTACGACTTAAAAATCAAACATTTCGCTGAGATTAGTTTTTGGTTTTGAGTTATTTTACCTGCCTGTAACGCCGCAACAACCGCAGGCAGATGTTTTGCGTTTTACATTAAAATACTAGCTAGCCCCAAGAAAATAAAAAAACCAAAAACATCGGTAGCGGTAGTAATAAAAATAGTAGCAGAGGAAGCCGGGTCCTTGCCCAATTTTTTCATCACTAACGGAATTATTGTTCCGAAAAAGCCAGCAATTATTAAATTAAAAATCATTGCCACTCCTACGGCCAATCCAAGCATAGGGCTTCGGTTAAAAAAGGTAGCAACCAAGGCAACAATAATTCCGTTTATAACTCCGTTAATTGCCCCGGCTAACATTTCATTGAAAATAACTTTTTTCGCTGTTTTAAATTCGACTTCTTTCAAGGCTAATCCTCTAACGACAACAGCTAATGTCTGAGTAGCGGCATTTCCTCCCATTCCGGCTACTATTGGCATATAAACGGCTAATAAAACCCACTTTGATATTTCATTCTGAAAAAGAGCAACAACTGAAGCGGCTAAAAAAGCGGTACCAAGATTGATAATCAGCCATTTATACCTATTCCTTACTTTTGTTATGGCAGAATCATGTACATCTTCCTCTTCCTTCACGCCAGCGAAGCTAGAAAGTTCTTGAGAGAATTTATTTCCAATAATTTTTAAAATATCAGACGAATAAATAATTCCTAAAATGCTTTTATCTTTGTCTAAAACGACAATTTGATTCTTAGGATTCCTTCTGAACAAATTAACAACTTCTTTTTCGTTTTTATCGTATTTGATCGAAGGGACTTTTCTAATATATTTATCTATCTTTTCTCTTTTTTTATGGAAGAATAAAGAATAGCCCTCCAACTCTCCAAGTAAAAAACCGTCTTTAACTACTAAAATTTCTGGAAACTTACTTGTTTCTTTTTCGTATTTTTTAACAATTTTGAAAACTTTCTCAAATGATTCATTTTTCTCAATTTCAATATAATTCAGGTTCATTAGGCCAGCAGCCGTTTTGGGATTAAACCTTAAAAGAAATTCCACCTTTTCTTTTATGTCTGAATTAAGCTTTTCGATTATTTTTTTCCTGTAACGATCTTTCGCACTACGCAGTAAAATAGTCGCTTCGCCAGGGTCTAAATAACGCATTAAATCAATTATCTCTCGAATATTTAATTTTCCGATAATTTTCTTCTGAATATGCTTTGATAAATCCAAAAGAATAAATCCCTGCTCGTTAGTAGGTATTCTTCTAAAAATCGCCATTCTTTTCTCTGGAAAAAATATTAATTTATGAATTGTTTCATGGTTCATTTTTCAAACATTTTAAATTACTTGCCCTCTATTTTAACAAATTTTTCAGAAAAAGAAAATTTACAAGAAAGAAAGGATAAGGATTTTTTGAGGTTTTAGCCGCTTATGTTAAAATAAAAACTATAAACGATAAAAACATGTCTTCTTATTATAGTCAAAAACGAACGAAAAATTTATTCGACCCGAACTCAAGAGAGCCATTTAAGATAAGCCGTTCAAAAATAGATCTTTTTTTGGAATGTCCACGCTGCTTTTATTTAGATAGAAGGTTAGGAATATCAAGACCAAGGGGATTTCCTTTTACGTTAAATAATGCCGTCGATAAATTATTGAAAAAAGAATTTGACATTCACCGCCTTAAAAAATCACGGCATCCTCTTATGGAAGAATATAACATTGACGCTATTCCTTTCCAGCACGAAAAAATGAGAGAATGGAGAGATAATTTTAATGGAATACAGTATCTCCACCAACCGACCAATCTTCTTATTACCGGCGCCATCGACGATGTTTGGATTAACTCACAAGGAGAGCTAATTATCGTTGACTATAAAGCAACTTCAAAAAATGGAGAAGTGTCCCTGGACGCTGATTGGCAAATAGGATATAAACGCCAGATGGAAATTTATCAGTGGCTTTTTAGGAAAAACGAATTCAAGGTCTCTGAAACCGGATATTTTGTTTATTGTAACGGGATAACGAATAAAAAATATTTTGATAAAAAAATAGAATTTGATATTAAATTAATACCTTACAAGGGAGACGATAGCTGGATAGAAAAAACTATTTTTGACATCCATAAATGCCTCCTAAATAGTGAAATACCAAAAAGTTCAGAAAGTTGTGATTACTGTCACTATGTTGCAACGGCAAGCAACCCCAAGTAATAAAAAATCCCATAATAGTTTATTAACCAAGCAATTACGGGATTTTTTATTTAGTTTATTCCGCTGAAACTTATCTAGAATTAATAAGTATTCCGCACGAAAATATGACGCTCAGTGTTTACAAAAATCGTCTCTATTTATTTATCGTTTCGAAAGAAAGACCTTGTGTTGTTGTTCATCATTAAGGATTTGTCGAATTAATATTTAGTAATTTTACATATAATTCCTTGACTTTTTTTGAATTTTTTGTATACTAAATTATTGGAAATTATAATTAATGCTTATCGTTCTTTTAAAAAATCTCTCTTTTGAGATAATAAAATTATAGACAGAAGGGCGAAAATAAAAAAATTTTAAAAAAGGAGGAAAAAATGCAGATAGAAACAAAAGAGTTTGATGCTCTTAATCAGCTTGAAATGTTTCTCGAGGAAAGCATGGATAATGATAATGGTATTGACTTGGAAGAATACCGTTACTGCCGCTGGTTTGCCAAGCGAGAGGTTGAAGAAAAATTCAATTTTTCTCCCGAGAAGGCGGATGTTTTTATTCAGAAAAAGATGGAAAACAAAATTGCCTCTATATTTCACGATCCACAATAATAACAAGCCCTCTGCCTAAACCCAAAGGGAAACAAATAACCTGTTTCCCTTTTTTATTTAGTTTATCTCGTAAGTTATCGTAACATTGCTCTCTATTTTATTTTCACCTTTTTCTATCTGCAGCGTTTTCCCTTCTTCTATGCCAACTTGTTTTTCTGAATTGTAATATCGAGGGATAACGCTTCTTTCGTTAAAATCGATAATTCTCAATAAACGAACACCTAGCTGAGAAGCAATCTTTCTTGCCTGAGCTTTCGCCTTCTTGATCGCCTCTTCTCTTGCTTGTTCTTCTAATTTGTCTTTATCATCGATAGTAAATCGCAAGCCGCTAACTTCATTCGCTCCCGCGCTTGTCATCCCTTGGACAATATCGCCAACCTCCTCTAAGTTTCTTATCTTTACCTCTAAGGATTGATTAACTTCATAGCCAACCAACACTCTTTTTCCTGTCGGACAAGGAAGACTCAGGCAAACTCCTCCCTTGTTCCATTCATAACGAGGATAAATACTAAAATTGACGGTTTTTACGTCTTTAACGCTTACTCCTTTTTTTTTTACGAAATTGATTACACTATTCATTTTTTTTGTATTTCTTTTCATCGCCTCATTGACCGTTTTTCCATCGCTTACTACCGAAGCGGTAATTAAAGCTAAATCAGGATTGGCATAAATTTCCGCTTTGCCAGAGACAGCAATAATGTTCTTCGACGCAATCTCCTGTCCAATATACCTTCCTTCTTTTATTTTATTCTCGATGCTAACGCCAAACCAAACGGTAAGAAAAATCAAAAAAATAGAAAAAATAATGATTAAGGGAGAAAGTAAACGCCCACTTCTGCCCTTGAACACGTTTATATATTCTTTATCCATAAATTTTTATTTTTAGTTTCTTTGAAAGAAAGACCAAACCTTGTCTTTCTTCACATTCGACCTTTTTATTTTTAACTATAGAAGTATGATTCTGGTTTATTAAATTACTACCTCAACTTGAGAAGGATTTTCTAAAATAATTTTTGGTAGCAATAAATATCTTATTATTTCTAAAAAATGTCCGCGTATTAAATTCGATTAAGTTTTTTACATCATATCTCCAACACCATTAAACAAAATAAAAATGCCCCGTAAGGAGCATTTTTATTTTAGTTTTAAGTTATACTCTGTTAACATTTGTAGCAGCAGGACCTTTTGGACCCTCTGATATATCAAATGTCACCTTATCTCCTTCCCGAAGATCGTTGTATTGAGCATTTTTAAGCTCGCTTGAGTGAAAGAAAACGTCTTTTTCTTCACCTTCGCGCTTAATAAAGCCAAACCCTCGGTCAGTCAATCGAGCGATAGTTCCTTCTTGCATTGTTGTGAAACCTACAAGTTGTAAGCTAAAATTTAATTTGATTAAAATCAAGCATAAATCACTGTATAGCTAAACCCGACCTCGTTTTTCTTACAGTTTTGCATTGATTAGAGAATGATAATATAAACATATATAGACCAGAAAAAGTAGTAAAGGCTTT
>CAYZZO010000026.1:0-6951 GCA_964483075.1 uncultured Candidatus Saccharibacteria bacterium
AATAATTTTAATTTATAAATACGGCCTTTTGTTTGTTTTTTAAAAATTATTACTCTTTGATTATCCCTATCCAAAGATTTTCTTTATTAACTTGTGTCTCTTTTTCGACATCAAATTTCTCTTCTTTTTTTAGAGTAAAGCTCTTTGCTTTTATTTCTTTCAAAATAAGATTTCTTTTTGCGAATAAGATTTTGTTTAACTGAGGACTTCCTTTGTAGAGAACAGAAATTTTATCGTCGGGCTTCAATCCTGCTTTTTTCCTCATCATTTGAATGGTATGGACAATCTCTCTCAATATCCCTTCCTCTCTCAATTCCGGCGTAATTTTAGCGTCTAATTCTATCTCTTTCTTTATTTTAGAACTAAAAATAATTTTCTTAACGTTCACTTCTCCTTTAATTAATTCTAATAATTCCTTCTCGTTTCTTAATTTATAATTCTTAGTTCTTAATTCTTTTAAGGGCTGCCTCACCTTAATCCCTATTTTTGCTCTTTCGGCAAGCGCCTGAGTAACAATTATTCTTGCCGTTTCCATCTTCTTCTCAAGCGTTTCATCTATAAAATCTTGGTCCGCTTTTGGAAAATTTAATAAGTGAACGCTTTCTTTTTCCTTTTTATTTTTCATTCTTTGATAAATTTCTTCACTGATAAAAGGCAAAAAAGGGGCAATTAAAATACCTGCTTTTTTCAAAACTGCGTAAAGTGTTTGGCTTGCTTCGTTTTTTTCTTTCTTATTGGCCGGTTTCTGGAAACGTAAACGAGACCTTCGAATATACCAATTAGAAAGTTCGTCTATAAATCCGCCAAAGGGCCGTGTGGCCTTAGTGAGTTCATAGGCATTCATCCACTTTACGACTTCTTTATTAAGACGATTTAATCTTGAAAAAATCCATCTATTTAGTGGCTGTTTTGGCTTAAAATTTCTTTTTACTTTAAAATCTTTTTCTTTATAGGTTTCGAAAAAAACAAAACTATTCCAAAGAGTAGAAATAATCGCGCTCCAAACGCTAACAATCGATTCTTCGGAAATTCGATAGTCTTCACCAATTGGAGTTGAAGAAAGGAGAAAATAACGCATCGAATCAGCGCCGTATTTATCAAAAATTAAAGAAGGGTCAGGATAGTTCTTCAACCGCTTGCTTAATTTCTGTCCGTCCTCGGCAAGAATAACACCGTTAACAATAACATTTTTGAAAGCCGGTTTGTTTCTTCCAAGACCAATATCTTTTATGGTCAAAGCGCTGGCTAAAACGTGCAAAGTGTAAAACCATCCTCTTGTTTGGTCAATGCCTTCGGCGATAAAGTCGGCAGGGAATGTTTTTTCCACTAACTTTTTGTTCTCAAATGGATAGTGCCATTGAGCATAAGGCATTGAGCCAGACTCAAACCAGCAATCAAATACATCTTCCACCCTATGCATCTTTCCGCCACATTTTGGACATTTCAAGAAAACACTATCAATCATTGGCCTGTGCAAATCTTTCATTTTTTTACCTAATTCTTTAACGCTGCCTATAGCTTTATACTCTCCGCATTTTTCACATTGCCAAAGCGGAATTGGAGCGCCCCAGAAACGATTTCTGGAAAAAGACCAATCTCTTGCCCCTTCTAACCATTTTCCAAATCTACCTTTTTTGATATGAGCGGGCACCCAATGGATTTTATTATTATTTTTTATTAGTTGTTTCTTGATTTTTTCAACCCTAATATACCAAGTCTCTAAAGCGTAATAGAGCAAAGGAGTATCGCATCTCCAGCAAAACGGGTAGCTATGAGTAACTTCTTCTTCCTTATAAAAAAGATGGCTTTTCTTTAGACTATCAACAATAAGAGGGTCTGCCTTCTTAACAAAAATTCCTTTAAATTCCTTGATATCTTCTTTAAATTGGCCGTTTTTATTAACAGTATGATAAAAAGGAAGATTTACTTTTTTGCCCAAATTAAAATCATCCTCGCCATACATCGGAGCCATATGGACAATGCCTGTTCCTTCCTCAAGATTAACAAAATTTGCCGGAAAAACTTGAAAAGCGTTTTCTATATTTTTCGGTTTTATTTCCGATAAATAGTTGAAAGGCGGTTCATATTTTAAGCCAGCTAGTTCTCTTCCTTTAATCTTTTTTAAAACTTTATATTTTCCCCTTAGGATTCCGGTCCTTTTTTCGGCTAGAATAAAATTCTCTTCCCCTTCTTTAATCTCGAGATAATCGGCTTTCGAGCTAATAGCCAATCCGACATTTCCGGGTAATGTCCAAGGGGTTGTCGTCCAAACTAAGAAATATGTATTTTTAAATTTTTTATCCTTTATTTTAAACTTTAGATAAATAGAATTTTCTTTAACATCTTTATATCCTTGATTGACTTCAAAATTAGAAAGAGGAGTGCCGCAACGCGGACAATAAGGAACAACGCGATAATCTTTATAGATAAACCCGCCCTCCCAAAGTTTCTTAAAAACCCACCAAACGGATTCAATATAATTATTGTCCATTGTCGCGTAAGCATTCTTATAGTCTGCCCACCGTCCAACCCTTTTTAATGTTTCCTGAAAATCATTAACACAACGGAAAACCGAAGAACGGCAGGTATCATTGAACTTTTTGATTCCCATTTCTTCGATTTCTTTTTTCTTTTTAATGTTAAGCTCTTTTTCGATTAAATTTTCTACAGGCAAACCATGGCAATCCCAGCCAACTCGGCGCGGAATATAATAACCTCTCATCGTCCAGTATCGCAAAACAGAATCTTTAATCGTCGTCGCTAAAATATGCCCATAGTGAGGTTTACCAGTAGCAAACGGAGGTCCGTCAAAAAAACTAAAAAAGGGCGCCTTTTTTCTTTGCTCGATTGATTTCTTAAAAATCTCCTTTTTCTCCCAAAATTTTAATATTTTTTTTTCTCCTTCTGGACCCCATTTTTGAACTGGAAGATTATGGGAAATCTTTTTTGAAAAATTAGAATTCATATTTATTTAATAAAAATTAATTGTAGAAAAAGTTTCGAATTACAGGTTGCTTATTGAACAAGTCTGCGAAGTTCTCCTGTTTTAATTTGCTTCGACGCCGGATATTTTTTAAAAAACAACCCGTTAGAAACGCCTTTTACTCTCGCTTCAAGCAAGGAAAGAGGGGCCTGATGGCTGATTATTAAGATGTTTTTATTGTGATGCTTCCCATCTGTTTCTTTTAAAAAATCATACATTCTTTTTTTGACGCTATTAAAAGTCTCTCCTTTCGGCGGATTATTTTTAAAAACATTTTTCTCTTGTGAAAATTTTTCAAATTCCCTTGACGGTCTTCCATTAAAGGTTCCTACGTTATACTCGCGCAATCTTTTATCATATCTCGGTTTAATTCCTATCTCCCGGCCAACAATTTCGGCTGTTTGTCTAGCTCTTAAAAGGTCCGAAGTAAAAATTAAATCAATCTTTTTATTTTTTAATTTTTGAGCCGCTTCTTTTATCTGCCGCCTCCCCTTACCAGTAAGAGAATTTAAAAACGTTTCAGGGAAATTAGAATGTATGTTTTTTTTATTTGAAAGCGCTTCCCCGTGCCGAAGAACATAATAGTTATTATTGTATTCCTTCATAAAAACCTACAACTTAACTTAAATTAACATTTTTAAAGTCCTTTTTCAATAAAAAAAACGGAAAGCTGTCACATTCTTTCGAGCGTTTCAATCCCTAAAAGATTAAGTCCGTTTTTAATTATTTGAGCAAATGCTTTAACCAAAAAAAGACGCATTGTTTTCAAATTGTCGTCTTTCTCCTTTATAACGGATGATGATTCATAAAAACTATTAAAATCTTGGGCTAAATCAAAAAGATAACCGCAAATTAAGTTGGGATTATAATTCTTTGCTGCTCGTTCAACGATATTTGGGAATTTTGCCAACCGCTTCAAAAGCAAAACCTCTTTTTCTTCTCCTAAAAATCCCTGCTTGTTAAATTTTATTGATTTTACTCCTGATTTTCTAATTATGCTTTTAGCTCTCACGTAAGCATATTGAAGATAGGGACCGCTATTCCCTTCTAATTTAAAAGCTTCTTCCCAACTAAAAACAATATCGCTTAATGGATTCCTAGATAAATTGCTATATTTAATCGCGCCTATTCCTATTGTTTTCGCTATTTTTTCCTTTTCTTTTTTCTTTAGGCGCGGATTCTTTTTTTCCGCTATTTTTTTTGCCTTTTCTATTGCTTCCTTGAGCACATTTTCTAAAAGAATTATTTCTCCTTTCCGCGTCCTCATTCTTCCTGTTGGCAAGCGCATCATTCCATGGGCAACATGAACATAATCTTCTCTCTTTCCAAGCCCGAGCATTTCTGCCGCCCAAAATAATTGCTTAAAATATAATATTTGGTCAGTGCCCACTTCATAAATAATTTTATATGGCCTAAATTTTTTTCTCCTGTATTTTATAGTTGCTAAGTCGCGAGTTGAATAAAGAGTAGCGCCATCTGATTTTCTGATTAAAAAAGGGGGAAGAATATCGTTTGGATAAGGAATAATAATTGCTCCCTGGCTTTTTATGGCTATTTTTTTATTTAAAGCTTCTTTAATGACGCCCTTTAACATCGGCTCGTAAAAACTTTCCCCCAAGGTAAAATCTATTTTTATCCCTAAAATTTTATAAATTCTCTCAAATTCTTTTAAACTCCACTTAACGCATTTTTTCCATATTCTATTTGCCTCTTTATCTCCTTGCTCTAATTTCTTAAACCATTTTCTTCCTTCCTTTTCTATTTCTGGATTTTTTTCCGCCTCTCGGTGAAATTTAACATAAAGATTTAAAAGATTTTTAATCGGCTCCTTAGTTATTTCCTTCTCGTCTCCCCACTTTTTAATAGCAAATATCAACTTGCCAAACTGGGTTCCCCAGTCTCCTATATGATTATCGCCAATTGCCTTATATCCTAAAAATTTATAGAGGTTATAAATAGCTTGGCCGATAATAGTCGACCTTAAGTGCCCTATACTGAAAGGCTTGGCGATATTCACGCTTGAATAATCAATTATTATTGTTTTGCCTTTTCCTATATTTTTCTGACCATATTTATTCTTTTCCTTTAGAATATTCTCTACTTCCGAAAATAAAATTTTTTCAGAGATATAAAAATTAATAAAGCCAGGGCCGGCAATTCCTATCTTATCGAAGAAATTATTTTTCTTTACTTTCTTGTTTAATTTATCGACTAATAAATTTGCTATTTCTCTTGGATTCTTTCCGATTTTTTTTCCGACAACTATCGCCATGTTTGTCGCATAATCGCCATGAATCCTTTTTTTAGGTTGCTCAACAAGAACTTCCGGCAGGCTAAATTGCGGTATTTCCTCTTCTTTCTGCAGTTCTTCAATGGAGTTTTCTATTAGTTTTCTTATTTTTTTTTCCATAAACAAGCTTAATACGTGATAATTCTTTTAGTTTAACTTATTTTTTGCTAAAATTAAAGAAGATGAAAATTCTTGCTAAAAACAAAAAGGCTTATTTTGACTACCAGGTATTAGAAGAATTTGAGGCGGGAATGGTTTTGGGCGGACAAGAAGTCAAATCAATAAAACTGGGCCAAATGGGTTTAAAGGGTTCTTATGTTGTTCTCAAGGGACGAAATCAAGGACAGTTGCCGACGCCTAATTTAATCGGTGCCCATATCCCGGCTTACCAGCCAAAAAACGCTCCCAAAGATTATGATCCCGACAAACCAATAAAGCTTCTTCTTAAAAAATCCGAGATCAATTATCTAATCGGCAAAACTAAAGAAAAAGGATTGACTTTAGTGCCCTTGAAAGTTTATATTAAAAATGTTAGAATAAAACTCACATTTGGAATAGCCAGAGGGAAGAAGAAAGCAGACAAGAGAGAAAAGCTTAAAAAAAGAGATGCAGACAGAGAGATAAGAAGAAGCTTAAATTCTAAATTCTAACGCTCTAAACAAATTTGAATTTTAGAGAACTGGAATTTAAGTATTGTTTAGAATTTCGCATTTAGAATTTAATTCCGAAAATAACAAGGGGATGTAAGCTTCGACAGGAAATTTAGTCAAACAACGCAAGCCGAGTATTATAGTCAGCTCGCTAAACTGCCTATAAAATAAATAAGCGCTAACTTATTTAAAAAACCTGCATTGGCTTTTGCCTAATGCCGTTCTTTCTGCCTATTCTCGATAAGCGGAAAAGAGCGCCATTCAATCGAGATAAACAGCTCTCCATTGGTCTTAAGGGAACTGCCGAAAGCAAAAGACCAGGGTAAAAAGATTTTTTCTCAATTTTAACTTTTTGCTCCAATCAAATTGAGACAAGCTTGTAGACCTGTTTTGGTTAATTTTCTGGACAAGGGTTCAATCCCTTCATCTCCACACCTGTTAAAAAATTAATTCAAATCAATTTGAGATATAAAAAAAAGCCACAAAAAAAAAGAATATATACTAACTATGGCATAAGGGCGAAAGAGGTAAGAGTGGTTGATGAAACTGGAAAGCAATTGGGAATTATGTCAGTAGCAGAAGCAATTCAATTAGCGAAAGAGCGCAGTTTAGATTTAATTCAAGTAACTGAAAAGATTTTACCTCCGGTTTGTAAAATCGGAGATTATGGGAAATTTTTATACAAATTAAAAAAGAAAGAAAAAACGGTTAAACAAAAGGGAGGAGAGTTAAAAGGATTAAGGTTAAGCTTTAAAATCTCTGACCACGATCTAGAGATAAGAGCCAAACAAGCAGAAAAATTTTTAAAAAAGGGAAACAAGGTAAGAATTGAGATGAGGTTAAGGGGAAGAGAAAGAGCTCTTCAAGGCTTTGCAAGAGAAAAAATAAATAAATTTTTAGAGATTATAAACAAATTAGTTCCTGTGAAGACAGAAAGAGAGCTAAAGAAACAACCAAGAGGGTTAACAACGATCATATCTAAGAAATAAACGATGCTAATTCGTATCCCGCCTTATGAAAACAAGAAA
>CAYZZO010000027.1:0-6921 GCA_964483075.1 uncultured Candidatus Saccharibacteria bacterium
TAGATAAAAAGCTTGTCCGCGCCATAGTCCCAAAGCAAGGAACAAAGACATTAAAACCCCGCTTAAAATAACAATGTGCATTCCAGAAACAGCAGTAATATGCCGGACACCAGCAATATTCAATTTTTTCTTCAAGGCGCCAGACATTCTGTCTTTATCCCCTAAGAGCATTGCCCCCAAGATTGAACTCTGGGGAGGAGAAATATTTCTATAGATAAGATGTCTTAATTTTTCTTTAAATCCCAAAACCTCAGCGTAAACCATGTTAATTGGATTTGGGTAATCCCCTCTTTTTAATAATTTAACCTTTGGGTAATAGATGACAGAATAAATCCCTTTTTCTTCTAAATAATTTTTATAATTAAATTCCTCAAAACTTGGAGGCATTTTTAATTTTCCGGTCACTTTTAATTTATCTCCATATTGATATACGGGATAGCGATTTACCGTCGCTAAAATTTTTCCTTTGCCCTTAATTCCTTCCGGCTTAATCACTAATTTCACGTTCCCCTCTCTTACGCTCGGCTCCCCGGTAATCGTTCCCGTAAAGGTAATATTTTTACCAAAATTATTATATATCATTAACTCATCGTTGCTAATCCTTAGTTCGGTTAATTGATACCGCCAAATTCCTAAAAATAAAAAAATTAAACAAAAACCGACAATGACTACTTTTTTTCTTTTCCAAAAAACAGATACCAAGGATATCCCTAAAATTAAAAAAATCAGCCCTAATGGCTGAAAAATTATGCCTACCGAATCTAAAAAAATTCCGAGGATAAAAAAAAGAGAAAAATAGAAAAATATTTTTGATTTGGTCATTCGTTATCTATGCTTTGTTTACATCCTACCATTCTTACCCAGCCAAACATTCTTGTAAAAGATTACTGCCCATCACCAAATTTAAAACCCGGTAGCAATTACTGTTACTTTTATCTCTCCTTTGTTTAGTTTTTCATCCTGAATCGCTCCAAAAATTATCTTCGCTCCCGGAGAAACCTCTTCGGTAATTATCTTTGCCGCTTCGTCTACCTCTGATAAACTAATATCCTTCCCTCCGGAAACGTTAAAAAGTACTCCTTTTGCTCCTTTGTATGAAACATCTAAAAGGGGAGAATTAAGAGCTCTTTTCGCCGCTTCTCTAGCCCGATTCTCTCCCTTTGCTTTCCCGATGCCAAAAAGAGCAGAACCAGAGTTTTTCATAATTGCCTTCACATCGGCAAAATCAATATTAATTATTCCCGGAAGAACAATTAAGTCTGAAATCCCTTGAACTGCTTGTCTTAATATCTCGTCGCAAAGCCAAAAAGCGTTTAAAACAGTAGTTTTCGGTTCTAAGACAGAAAGCAATTTATCGTTAGAAACGGCAATTAAAGTATCTACCTTTTCTTTTAATTCTTTCAATCCGTTTTTAGCAATTTCCATTCGTTGAATCCCTTCAAAAGAAAAAGGCTTAGTAACTACAGCAATAGTTAAAGCACCTGCCTTTTTAGCAATATCGGCAACAACAGGAGCGCCTCCTGTTCCCGTTCCACCTCCTAGTCCGCAAGCTATAAAAACTAAATCAGAACCCTCCAACGCTTTTTTAATCTCTTCTCCCTGTTCCTTTACTGCTTCTCTCCCGATTTCGGGATTCATTCCCGTCCCCAGTCCTTTAGTTATTTTTCTTCCTATTCTAATTTTTTTATGGCTCCGCGCTCTTTGAAGGTCTTGAATATCGGTATTTACGGCAATCAGTTCAACTCCTTTTATTTTATGCTTCATCATTCGCGAAACTGCATTTGAACCAGAACCGCCGATGCCAATTACTTTTATTCTCGTATCCATAATAATAAAACTTTAGGGTATGAATGTGCTAAATATTTTTTTAATTTTATCTAAAACGCCTTCTCGTCCCACAGATAATTCCCCAGAAAGTTCATCTAATTCGGGTCCTTCTAATATTAATCCGCAAGCAGTAGACATGCTTGGGTCGTTCTGAAAGTCGGGAAATAAATTTGGGGTTCCTATTCTTGCCGGAAGCTGAAATTTTTCTCTCGCTAAATTTTTTATTCCTGGCAATTTTGCTCCACCTCCGGTTAAAACTACACCGGCAGGGAGAAGTTTTTGACGAGATATTTTCTTTAATTCTTTCGAAGCAAGGTCAAAAATTTCTAAAACTCTCGCCCTAACAATATCTCTTAAAAACTTTTCTGAAAAAACAAGTTGTTCTTTTTCTGCATCATTCCCGTTTTTGTCTGAAGGCAAGGAGTTAATTTTTATTTTTTTCTCTTTCCCTTTTTTTCTTTCGCCCTTAGGTAAAGAAGAAAAGCAATTGCCAAACTCTAATTTTATCTTTTCGGCAGTATCAATATCTGTTTTAAGGCAAATCGCTAAATCGCTTGTAATGTTTGCTGAACCAACAGGAAAAACAGCGCTATGAATCAAACTTTCCTCTTCAAAAACAGATAAGCTTGTTGTTCCTGCTCCTATATCTAAAACGCAAACTCCTAGTTCTCTTTCTCTTGAAGTTAAAACAGCTCGGGAACTTGCTAATGGCGATGGAATTAGAGCGTCAATTTCAATCCCGGCATCAGAAACTGCTCGATACAGGTTTCTTATATAGGGAGAAAATCCACAAATGGCAATTGCGTCTGTTTCTAGTCTCACCCCCTGCGTTCCAACCGGCTCTTTTATCCCCTTCTCCCCATCAACTATAAAGTCCTTAGGAAAGATTCCAATAATTTCTTTATTTTTAGATGACAAAGAAATAGTCCGAGCTGCTTGGATAACTCTTTCTACGTCTTCTTTCGAGATTTTTTGGTCTGCGCGAGAAACAGAAATTAATCCGCGCGAGGCAACAGAGAAAAGATGGCTACCGTTAATATTTACATAAACTCTATTTATTTTACCGCCAAAATCATTTTCAATTTTTTCCTTTAAGCGGGAAATAACTTCTGAGGCCTTATAGTTATCAATTAAAACTCCTTTTCTAACCCCCGCAGATGGTTCTTCTCCTTTCGCTAAAACTTCAAATCCTTCTTCCTCGAGTTTTTTTGAGACTACAAGCATCTTCGTCGAACCGGAACCAATATCTAAAGAAGTGATAATATGTGGATTCATAATAAAATTAAAAAATAAAATAAATTTTCAATCAATTTATCTGAGATAAATAATACTCTTCTCTTTTTTCCATTCTTTTTTCTTCCTCCCCACCCTTTTCATGGTCATATCCTAAAAGATGCAATAAGCCATGAATCAAAACTCTAGCTAATTCTTTTTCAAAAGTAAAATTATATTTTATGGCCTCCTTTTTTACTGTTCTTAAGCAGATAATTACCTCACCTATTCCCAATTTATTCTTAAGGGTAACTGGAAATTCCCCGTTTTGACTAAAAGCAAGCACATTTGTCGTTCTGTTTTTACTTCGATATTTTTTATTTAACTTTCTCATCCTGCCTTCGCCAATAAGGGCGATAGAAACATCTTTTTCTCTATTTTCGCCTTCTAAAACTTTTTTGGCAACTCCCTTCAAGAACTCTTCGTTAACGAGAATAGAAGTAAGATTGTTAATTTCAATCATTTAATAATTCTTTAACTATTTTACTAACCATTGCGCCATCCGCCCTCCCTTTTACTTTTGGCATTATTTCCGACATCGCCTTTCCAATATCTTTTAAGCTGTTAAGTTTTTCTTTGCTAATTACTTCTCTGGCTATTTTTTTTACCTTTTCTTCAGAAAGTTGAGTGTTCAAAAAATCGGCCGGCAAATATTTTTTTAAAAGCTCTATCTCGCTTTTTTCTTTCCCAGCTAAGTCGTCTCTCCCGCCTTTTACGAATTCTGAAACTGCTTCTTTTCTTTTTTTAATCTCGGATAATATAATATCTATTGTTTCTTCGTTTGTTAGTTTCGAACCCTCGAGAAGATCTTTCTCATTCATTTTTTTTCCTTTTTTAGAGATTTTATATCTTTTTTCTTTCTCCTTATTCAAGATTGCGGTTAGAAGTAATCCCAAAACTGAACGAATGAGCTCGTTTTTTTCTTTAAGAGCTTTATTTAAGTCGCTTTTAATCTGTTCTTTCATCTACCCTTTTTTTTAGTTTGCCCTAATTTTTCTAATTTTTCATATTCTTTCTTCAATTGTTCTCTTCTCAAGGCAGCTCTTTTTTCCATTTGCTTGCTTTTTCCTTTCTTTTGAAAACGGTTCTTCCTGGCCTGAATTAAAATCCCGCTTTGCTTTACCCTTTTTGAAAAGCGGCGAACTAAATTTTGCGAAGACTCTTTTTCTGTTTTTTTAATTCCTAAAGGCATAATTACTGGAATTATGAATTATGAATTATGAATAGATAACAACAAACTAATTTTGGAATTCCTAATTCTTAATTCTAATTTTATTACTTAATTCTTATTACTTTTCCTGCCAGCAAGTGTAAGTGGAGATGATCAATCATTTGTCCACCTTCCCGCCCGACATTAATTAATAGCTTATAACCTTTCAATTTTTTCTCTCTGGCTATTTTTTGAGCAACTAAAATTAAATCTCCCATTAATTCCTTGTCGCTTAATTCAACGTGATCGATTGAAGGAATGTGCTTTTTCGGAACGATTAAAATATGTACAGGCGATAGAGGATTAATATCGTTGAAAGCGATAAATTTATCATCTTCATAAACAATGTCAGCAGGTTCTTCCCTATTTATAATTTTACAAAAAAGACAATCCATAAATGCGACTTAAGAATCGTGAATTACGAATCAAGAATAAAAGAAAATCGGTCGTAATTCTTAATTCTATTTTTTAAGTTTTTTCTTCATTTTTTCGACCACTTTGTCCAATTTCACTGTCTCCTGTTTGCCAGTTTCCATATCTCTAATAATAATTAAATCTTCTATAGCTTCTTTTTCGCCTAGGATTAGCGTATACCTTGAGGCAAGACGATTAGCCCTACTTAACTGCGCCTTTAAAGAATTTTTTCCAAATGATTCGAAAACTTTTATTCTTGCTTTACGAAAATCATTTAAAAGTTTTAAGCTTTTTCTTTTCGCTAAATTTCCCAATTGAGCTAAGAAAATATGTTTTTTGTCTTTTTCGGAAACGTTTACGCCCTGGGATTTCATTAAATTAATAATTCTTTCTACTCCGCCAGCCATCCCGCAAGCAGGAGTTTCTCTACCTCCAGATAGCTTGATCAAGCTATCATATCTCCCTCCGCCACCTAAAGCGACCTGAGAACTTTCTTTATCTTTATCGTGATAAAAAATTTCAAAAACTGTTTTGTCGTAGTAATCTAATCCGCGAACTAAATAAGGATCAAGGCTATAGGGAATTTCAATCTCGTCTAAATATTCTAAAACTTCTTTGAAGTGCAGACGGCATTCATCGCAAAGATAATCAAGCGTTTGAGGCGCTCCGCCTCTAACTAGTTGGCATTTCTCGTTTTTACAATCTAAAATTCTGAACACATTTTCTTTCAGTCGTCTCTTGCAATCCCTGCATAACAATGATTCCCTTGGCCTAAAATAACTCGTCAATAGCTTTTTGTAGCGGGGCCTGCATTGATTACAGCCTATACTGTTTATATTTACAATTGAATCATTTATTTTAAGGTCCTTCAGGATCGTATAAAAAATTTGAATAATTTCAGCATCAACAATGGGGCTGCTTTCTCCTATAACTTCAAAACCGAATTGCCAGAATTGGCGATACCTTTCGAACTGCGGTTTTTCGTAACGGAAAAAGGGTCCGAAATACCAAAGTTTTACCGGCTGAGGCAGGTCTTGCATTCCATTTTCGATATAAGCCCTCACTATTGGCGCTGTTCCCTCCGGCCTTAAGCTTAAACGATCTCCACCCTTTGTCCTAAGGGAATACATTTCTTTTTCGGCAATATCCGTCGCCGATCCAACACCTTTTAAAAAAAGTTCTGTCTCTTCGAGAATTGGCGTATCTATTTTCTCAAATCCATAAAAATCCGCTACATTCGAAACTACTTCATAAATTTTTTTATAATAACTTTGCTCTTCGGGTAATATATCATGCATTCCTTTCGGTGTATAAAATTTCAACTTCTTCACTTTAATTAAAATGCGATTTACGGCGCAACGAACATAAAATATTTTAAATGTTCGCTACTCGCATACTTCGCTTTTATCGCCTAGTAGGCGGGAGCTTTTATTTCATCAATAGAATTTAACGGAAATAAACGAAGAACCGCCCGACCAATAATATTCTTTCTTGGTACAACTCCAAATCTCCGCGAATCATAAGAAAAAGGACGATTATCACCCATAACAAAAAATTGATTTTTATTCAAGGTAATTTTAACATCACCCTGGGTAAATAAGTTAGGGTCGAGATATTTAGATTCGTTTAGGGTTTTTTCCTTGTTGTTTTCATAGATTTTTACTTTCCCATCCTTTATATCGACTGTCTCTCCGGGTAACCCGATAACTCTTTTAATAAAACGCTCGGAAGGATTTTTTGGAAACCTAAAAACTATTATTTCTCCTCTCTCAGGATTTCTAAAACGATAGCTAATTTCGTCAACAATTAAATAGTTGCCATTCTCAACATTCGGCTCCATTGACTGGCCTATAACAAAAAAAGGCTGGAATAAAAAATACCTTACAGGGATTACTATCGCTAAAGCAATAATAACTATTTTTGAAATTTCCCAAACAAAAGAAAAAAACTTTTTCATATACACATTTTTATTTTACATTAACATCTTAACAAAATTTTTTAATTTAAGCAAGAAATGATACAATACTAAACAATAAACAAATTCAAAATTACAAATTCAAAATAATATCAAAATTCAGAAAAGGACGACTGACAATATTAACCGATAATTTTCTTTAGGTTTTAGATTTTGAGTTTTGTTTATTGTAATTTATTTGTGATTTGTAATTTTGAATTTATTAAAATCTATGATTTTAATA
>CAYZZO010000028.1:0-6738 GCA_964483075.1 uncultured Candidatus Saccharibacteria bacterium
ATCTTAGAAAAGGTTATTCTAAAAATAATAAAATAAAATAATATTATGGCTACTTTAGAGGATTTCAAAAAACTTAATTTAAGGATCGGGAAAATTATTAAAGCAGAAAAAGTTGAAAATTCCGAAAAACTCTTGAAATTAGAGGTAGACTTGGGAGAAGAAAAAAGACAGCTGGTTGCTGGAATATCTAAATTTTACGAAATAGAGGATTTGATTGGAAAAGAAATTGTCGTGGTGGCAGGATTAGAAAAAAAAGTAATTTTCGGACTGGAAAGCCAGGGCATGCTTTTAGCTGCTGATGTTGATGGCCAGCCAGTTATTTTGACCCCAGATAAAAAAGTTCCGCCTGGAACAGAAGTTCGCTAATATGTTAATAAAAGTTAAAGTTTTTCCAAATTCAAATAAGCAAGAAATTCTGAAAAAATCAGAGGATAGTTTTGAGGTAAAGGTTAAAGCAGAAGCGAAGAGGGGAGAGGCCAACAGAGAAACGCTGGAAGTTTTAGCTGATTATTTTAATCTGCCCGAAAGCAGAGTAAGATTAATAAGAGGTTTTAAAATGAGAAATAAAATTTTTAACATTAAAAAATGAAAAGACCCATATCGCCAGTTTTAATGGTTGACGGGCTAATTTACGAAAAAGGGAAGATTCTGCTGGTAAAGCGTAGAATTTATCCTTTTATTGATTATTGGTGCTTGCCTGGAGGTCATGTCAGGTACGGAGAAATAGTAGAAGATGCAATTAAAAGAGAAATGAAAGAAGAGTTAATGGTTTCAGTAAAGATTAAGAAGTTAGCAGGGGTTTATTCCGACCCGAAAAGGGATCCGAGATATCATGCTGTTTCCATAGCTTATCTTCTTAGCAAGGGAAAAGGTGATATTCGGCTTAACAATGAAGCCTCGGAATTTAGATATTTCTCTTTAATAAAATTACCAAAAAAAATTGGTTTCCACCACCGCTAAATAATCAATAATTTTAAAAACATAATTTTATCATAAAAAGCAATCAAAAAGTTATTATTATATTGTTAATTATTTCGGCTTTAATCTCCGGAGGAGTTTTTTTGTATTTTTCAAAGCAGTCAAAAAGGTCGGCGGAAAAAACTTCTCAACTAAAATTAAATTTATCCAAAAATATGAAATTAAGTAGTCCTGTTTTTGAAAACAATCAATTTATTCCTTTAAAATATACTTGCGACGGGGAAAATGTAAGCCCGCCGCTAAATATTGGCAAAGTTCCCGAAAAGACGAAAAGCTTGGTTTTAATTATTGATGACCCTGATGCGCCGATGGGAACTTGGGATCATTGGATTGTTTGGAATATTAATCCATACATACATCAAATAAAAGAAAATGAAGTGCCAGAAGGCCTGTCCGTATCGAATACATCGCAGGCAGTATCAGTAGCAATGGAAGGATTAAATAGTTTCAAGAAACATTCTTATGGCGGTCCTTGTCCTCCTAGCGGAGTCCATCATTATCACTTTAAACTTTACGCTTTAAGCAAGATACTTGATATTGATTTTACCTCAAAAAAGAAAGATGTTGAAAAGGCGATGGAGGGATTTATTCTCGACAAAGCAGAATTAATAGGTCTTTATGAGAAGAAATAGGTTATGATAGATGATTATAAATTTGGTTCTATTGTTATTGACGGAAAAACATATACTTATGATGTAGAAGTTAATTTTCGAAACGATGTTTTTCCTTGGAAAAGAAAAGAAAGCCATATCATCGATATAGATTCTGTAAAAATGGCAGTCAGGGAGAATCCGGATATGATAATTATTGGTACGGGGGAATCAGGGATGGCAAAGATTAAAAATGAAACAAAAGAATTTATCGAAAGAAAAAAAATTAAGTTGGTTGTTGATATAACTGGCAGAGCGGTTAAAATTTTCAATAATGAAACAAAAGAAGGGAAAAAAGCAATAGGACTTCTTCATTTAACTTGTTAGAAATGAAGGAAAATAAAGGGAAATTATATATCGGCACCTCAGGATATGCTTATCCTCATTGGGAAAAAGGTGTTTTCTATCCGTTTGGCCTGCCAAAATCAAGCCAACTTGAATATTATGCGCGGCATTTTAACAGCGTGGAAATGAATTATCCTTTCTACAGATTGCCTTCCGTTAAAAGTTTTTCCCACTGGCGGGAATCTGTCCCAAAAGAGTTTATTTTTTCAGTAAAAGTTTCCCGTTATATTACTCACGTTAAACGTCTTCATAATATCAAAGATCCTTGGAATGTTTTTTTAGAAAGAGCCTTGTCTTTAAAAGAAAAATTAGGGCCTTTTCTTTTGCAATTTTCTCCAAACTGGAAGAAGAATCTGGACAGATTGAACAATTTTATAGAAATTGTTAAGGCAACAGATAAAAAATACGGGACATATAGGTTTGTTTTGGAATTCCGCCATCCGAGCTGGTTTTCCGATGATGTTTACGATATTATTAAAAATAAGAAAAATATATCTCTCTGTTTGGCTGACTCTCCGAGCTGGCCTTTAAAATTAGAAATAACCGGTGATTTTGTTTATATTAGAATGCATGGGGAGAAGCTTCTTTACAGTTCCGACTATTCAAAAGCAGAGCTTAAAAAGTGGGCAATAAAGATTAAAAAATGGTTGAAGGAAAAATTAGATGTTTATATATATTTTAACAATGATTCTTTCGGCTACGCGCCTAAAAACGCTAAAGAGCTTTTTGAATTTATTCAAAACCAGTGATTTAATTTTCATAAACAATGAATAATTCATTAGAGAAAAATAATCAACACGAAGAAAAAATTTTTTCTGTTTCAGATTACATCGAAATGGTGAACGAAGGATTGAAGAATTTCAGGTCAAAAGTTGTAGGAGAAATAAGCGAAGTTAATATCGGACCGACTGGCCATGTTTATTTTGCCTTGAAAGATGAAAACGATGAAAGTTTAATAAGATGCGTTATTTGGAATTCAAAATACAACCTATACGGAATTCAATTAAAAGAAGGAATGAAAATTATTGCTTCTGGCTGTCCAAATTTACACCCTAAGTATGGGTTTAAATTTATTGCCGATGTAATTGAGCTTGCCGGAGAGGGTACCTTAAAGAGAGAGTATGAGAGATTAAAGAGAGAATTAGAAAAGGAGGGGGTTTTTGAAGAATCGAAAAAACGGCCAATTCCTAAATACCCTCAAAAAATCGGCGTCATCACCGCGCGTCAGGGAGCGGTTATTGAGGATTTTTTGAATAATCTTAGAAAATTCAGATTCAGCATTAAAATGATAGATTCTCGTGTTGAAGGACAAGCAGCCGTTGTTGATTTGTTGTCTGCAGTTAAAACATTTAAGGATAAAGATATTGATGTTTTAGTAATTATGCGCGGAGGAGGTTCTTTAGAGTCAATGCTTGCTTTTAATAACGAGTTATTGGTAAGGGAAATAGCAGATTTTCCTGTTCCGGTTATTGCGGCAATCGGTCACCACAAAGATGCTCCTTTGGTTGCCCTTGCTGCCGATTTAGCAGTTTCGACGCCAAGTATCGCCGCAACCGCTTTAAGCGAATCATGGATTAAGGCTTCTTTATTACTGGAAAAAAGCGAAAGAGATATTTTCGATTTCTACGAAGAGGCATTAAAAAGCGCTGATTTACTACTAATAAAATCCTTAGGCGTAGTTCGTAACGCTAATAATTTAATTCTTAGAGAGTATGAAAAAGTAAGAACAAGCCTCAGGCTTTCTTTTCAAAAATTTGAAGATACTTTCCAAAATATTAACAATAATTTGAAAAGTTCCTGGAAGGGGATTACGCTTGAATTTAATTCATTGTCGTCAATGGTAGACCAAAAACTGAAACATTCAGCAAACATTATTTTTCTTAATAATCCTGAGCGCCAGATTGAAATTGGTTATAGCATTGTTCGCAGCGGAGGCAAGTTGATTAAAAGTACAAAAGAAGTTAAAATAGGAGAGAACTTGGACGTCGAGATAAGAGATGGAATAATTATATCTAAAGTAAAAAATATTCATTCAAAAAAAAGAGCTTTATGATTAAAGAAAAAACAAATAGTAAAAACTTAAACGAAAGCCTTAAAAGACTCTCTGAAATTACAAAATGGTTTGAAGACCAAGAAGAGGTTGATATTGAGGAAGGTTTAAAGAAAGTAAAAGAAGCGGCTTCTCTTATTAAATTCAGCAAGAAGAGGCTTAAGGAGGTTGGAAACGAGTTTGAAGAAATTAAAAAAGAAATTTCACTAGAAGAAAGCGGAGAAAACGTAGCTGAAAAAGAAGGCGAGGGGATCGAAAGGTAAGATTTATTGTTTATTTCCACTCTTTTTAAAAAGTCGAAGAGATAAAATTGAAAATATAGTTAATGTAAAATATGAAAAAAGCATTAATCTTAATTTTAATTATCGTTGCTGCTATTGTTGCCGTAATCGTTTGGAATAAAATCAGGAAAACAAGCGAGCCGGTTAATACCAAGACATCTATATCCAGCGGCGAGAAAAATAAAAAAAGCGCAATAAATATGCAAAAAGAAGAAATGACAACCAAAGAATTAAAAAAAGAAGTTTTGAAAGAAGGTACGGGAGAAAAAGCTGAGAATGGAGACAGTGTTTCTGTTCATTATACCGGATTTCTTCAAGACGGAACAAAATTCGATTCAAGCGTAGACAGAGGAACCCCTTTTACTTTTCGGCTCGGGGAGGGAAGTGTTATAAAGGGATGGGACTTAGGAGTTTTAGGAATGAAAGTAGGGGAGAAAATAAGATTAACAATTCCTCCTGAATTAGCTTACGGCCCAAGGGGCGTCGGAGCAATTCCCCCAAATTCTACTCTTATTTTTGAAATTGAGCTTTTGAAGATTGAACATCAATAAATAAAAATAAAAATCGCAAAAAATTTTCTTAACTAAAAACACGGATAACTTTTCGTGTTTTTATTATTGTTTTATTGTAATATAATATATAAGAAATCCGAGTAATGAATTTAAATAACAATAAATTAAATAAAGAGCAACAAGAAGCGGTGTTTTACAACAAGGGGCCGCTTTTAATCGTCGCTGGCGCGGGAACGGGAAAGACAACAGTAATTACCAGAAGAGTTGCCCGATTAATTAAGGAAAAATTAGCCAAGCCGGAAGAAATTTTAGCTTTAACTTTTACCGATAAAGCGGCCGATGAAATGGAAGAAAGAATCAACAGTCTCTTGTCTGACAGTTATATGGATTTATGGGTTTCCACTTTTCATTTTTTTTCCGAAAGAATTTTGAGAGATAACGCTTTAGATATCGGTTTGCCGCTTGATTTTAAAATATTAGATCCAGCAGGGGGGTGGCTTTTAATTTATCAAAATTTGAATAAATTTGAACTTAATTATTATAAGCCTCTTGGAAATCCGACAAGATTTATTCGGGCGTTGATTTCTCATTTTTCCCATTGCAAGGACCAAGGAATATATCCCGAGGATTATCTTGCTTATGCCGAAAAGTTGAAAACTAATTTGACTGATTTGCCCGAGAAAGAAGAAATGGAAAGAGTAAAAGAGATTGCCAACGCTTTTCATCTCTACCAAAAATTGCTTTTAGAAAATAATTTTCTTGATTTCGGAGACCTTATTAATTATTCTTTAAAATTGTTTAAGAAGAGACCTTTAATATTAAAAAAATACAAGGAGAGGTTTAAATATATTTTAGTTGACGAATTCCAGGATACAAATTGGGCGCAGTATGAACTGGTAAAGATATTGGCTGCGCCAAAAAATAATTTAACCGTTTGCGCTGATGACGACCAAGCTATTTATCTGTGGCGGTCGGCATCCTTTAATAATATAATTCAATTTGGCAAGGATTTCCCAGAATCAAAAAAGATATCGCTAGTTAGAAATTATCGCTCGCCCCAGAGCATTTTAGACCTTTCTTATAAATTCATTAAAGCAAATAATCCGGATCGCCTGGAATATGTAAATAAAATTAATAAAAAACTAATTGCCGAAAGAAAGACAACGGGCATTATTGAACATATTCACGCTAAAACATTAGATGAAGAAGTAAGAAAGACAGTCGAAAAAATTTTAGAGATTTTAAAAAAAGATAAAACTGCAAATTATAACGATTTCGCGATTTTGGTGCGAGCGAACAATGCAGCGAATCCTTTTATTAGAGCGCTGGAAAGAGCAGGTCTACCATACCAATTTTTAGCCGCAAAAGGGCTTTATACAAAATCTATTATTTTAGATACAATCTCTTATTTCAAACTTTTAGATAATTACCATGAAAGTTCCGCTTTTTATCGAATTTTAAGCTTACCTTTCTTAAAAATTTCTTACGATGATTTAGTAGAACTTACCCATTATAGTTCAAAAAAGACAAAATCTCTTTACGAAACAGCGGAAGAGATTTCTTTGGTCAAAGGTATTTCCAGAGAAACAGAAGAGAAAATTTCTTTTGTTCTATCGCTTATTAAAAAACACAGTATTATGGTTCGTAAAAAAACGGTTTCGGAGTTATTCGTCGCTTTTCTGAACGATATTGGCTATTTAAAGTATTTAGCAAAAGAAGACGACCAGATCAAATTAAATTTCCTTAATCAATTTTATAAAAGAATAAAAACCTTTGAAGAAACAGCCCCAGACCCCACTTTGAAAAATTTTATGACAGAGCTTGATTTAGAAATTGAATCTGGAGAAGAAGGAAAACTTGAATTTGATCCGGACAAAGGACCCGATATGATCAAAATAATGACAATTCATGGCGCTAAGGGA
>CAYZZO010000029.1:0-6651 GCA_964483075.1 uncultured Candidatus Saccharibacteria bacterium
ATAAAAATCCTGATTTAATTCAGGATTTTAATTGGTCTTAATAACAATGAGACAACTGGAATTTAAAAATTCATATATCACTTTTCTAACTGACAAAATTTGTACAACCTCTCCTAAATTCGGGAAAAAGCGAGAGTTTAGATAAACGATTAACTAAACTCCCTTAAAGCTTTTTAAGCTGATTTTTGAGGCATCATTGCGAAATCTCTGGCACTATGCCAAAGATTTTCACTTTTCTGATCAGGGAATTTCCCAGGGTCAACACCATTAACCATAGAGAATCTCATTTCTCCAAGGAAATTGCTCTCTACAGAGACCTCTTTCCAATCTTTTCTCGAGGACCAACGGTTCCTTTCTACCGCAATTGCGAAAAGGCTTTCTACTGTTTCTGAATATCCTCGCACTATAAGATAAGAATCGGTTAACGAAACGACAAAAAAACCTTCCCAATAAATTCCGTGTCCTAAAACCAGAGCAATTTTACTAGGCGTAAAATCGTTTTGGTTTCCTGAGAAATGATATTTAAACATCTTTTCCCTCCTTAAAAGAATTCTGCCTCTTGGACAGTATTTTAAATACCTCGCAGAGATATTCAGAATACTGCCCAAAAACAAACACAAGAAGATAAATTTTAGTTATTTCAATCCGTTTAATCTTTCTGTATTATTTAATTTTTAAAGAACTACTTTAAATTCCTAATATTTACTATGTTTAGAGTATGTCACACCTATTAAGTTTGTCAAGTACGCTTGTGTATTTCTATATATCGCTAAACAAAACAATATGCGTTTTTAAACGCATATTGTTTTGTTTAGTTTCTTAGAGTTGTCTCGATTCGTCCCGCTAAAAGCGAGACAATCGCGATTTTAGGCTCCGCGATCAACACCTCAGAATCAAAGATAAAGCTTTTCATCTTCAATCCTGGTCGCCTATAATCATCACAAATTTAAAATTTGTAATGTATTTTATGAAATGATCTACCGACAGGTTCTCCTACCGGTGCCTTGTTACGACTTCGTCCCTCTCACTGAATCTGCCTTAGGCCCCGTTAAAACGGGGACTTCGGGCATTCCCAGCTTGCTTGACGTGACGGGCGGTGAGTACAAGCTTCAGGAACATATTCATCGCCACATAGCTGATTGGCGATTACTAGCGATTCCAACTTCATGAGGTCGGGTTGCAGACCTCAATCCGAACTGAGAGACCGTTTGATGGGATTACCTCCGCCTTACGGATTTGCCCATTGTCGGTCCCATTGTATCATGTGTGCGGCCCAGGGCGTCAAAGGGCCATGCTGATTTGGCGTCATCCTCACCTTCCTCCCAATTGTCTTAGGCAGTTTCCTGCGACACTTAAAACGCAGGATGAGGGTTGCGCATGTTACCCCATTTAAGGGTGCACCTCAAGGCACATGCTGACGACAACCATGCAGCACCTGTTCTGCTATCCTTGTGGGAGGTTCCACGTTTCTGTGGAATTTTAGCAGAATGTCAAGCCCTGGTAAGGTTCTTCGTTTGTTGTCGAATTAAGCCACATGATCCACCGCTTGTGTGAAGCCCCGTCTATTCCTTTGAGTTTTAGCCTTGCGGCCGTACTTCCCAGGCGGGACACTTAACGCGTTAGCTTCGCCACTTGAAGGGTCGACACTTCAAATAGCTAGTGTCCATCATTTACAGTGTGGATTACAAGGGTATCTAATCCTTTTTACTCCCCACACTTTCGTTCCTCAGCGTCAGGATTACCCCAGCTGAATGCTTTCGCTTTTGGTGTTCCTGTCGATATCAACGGATTTCACCCCTACACCGACAGTTCCATCAGCCTCTAACACCCTCTAGTCAACTAGTATCTAAGACACTCCTAAAGTTAAGCTCTAGGTCTTTAATCTTAGACTTAGCTAACCGCCTACGAACGCTTTACGCCCAATAAATCCGGATAACGCTAGGGGCTCACGTATTACCGCGGCTGCTGGCACGTGATTAGCAGCCCCTTATTCCTGGAATAATGTCACCCGAAGGTTCCTCTTCCAGAAAAGTGGTTTACAATCCGAAGATCTTCATCCCACACGCGGTGTCGCTCCGTCAGGCTTTCGCCCATTGCGAAATATTCTCGACTGCTGCCTCCCGTAGGAGTAGGGCCCGTGTCTCAGTGCCCTTGTTGGGGAACATACTCTCATATCCCCTACCCGTCATAGCCTTGGTAAGCCATTACCTTACCAACAAGCTGATAGGCCGCAGACCTGTCCGCTACCGTCCTGCTAAAAGCAGGGCTTTATCCCGCTAAAAGCGGGAACCATCAGGAATTATTCCCGATTTCTCGGGATTATGCCTGTGTAGCGGGTAAGTATCTACGTGTTACTAACCCGTTCGCCTCGAGCACTCAACTTGGACTGGATATTAAAAAATATCTGAAATTCTAATAATCCAAGTTGGGTGCTCGATCGACTTGCATGCCTTATCCACACCGCAAGCGTTCATCCTGAGCTAGGATCAAACTCTCAAATAACACTAATAAATATAGATATAAATATCAATAAACACAGATAAAAAAATCTGCGTAAAATCTATTTAGCCGCTAGAAAGCAACGCTTATCTATGTAAATTCGTACCTAATCGAGACAACCCTAAAAAACTAAATATTCTGTAAGCTTAATTTAAATTTTAAAAGAACTTTTCTAAACAGGTCGTTATTCAATAAACAACCGCGAAGATGTCTAGTTTTAGTTTAATTGAATTAGACAGCTTCGCGGGTATTTAAAATTTAAATAAACTAATACCTTTTAGAAAATTACATAATTCCAATATGTTCTCATTTTACTTTTCTAAAAACTTTTGTCAAGACCTAGTCTTATACAATGCAAAAAGCAAATTATTTTAAAATTTTAAACAAATAATAAAACTCACTTCTTTCATCTTACTTCTATATCTTGATTAGAAAACACTGCCTAATAATAAGAGCCTGAGGTCGGATTCGAACCGACGACCTACTGTTTACAAAACAGTTGCTCTGCCATTGAGCTACTCAGGCAGATGACAACTTTATATTAACAAATAATAAAATTACTTTCTTCTTTTTATTTTCTTCCAGTAATCACCGGAAAAATTTTCTCTCTTCTTGATAGACCGTTGACGTAATTCAGATAACCAAGCGCTTGTTTTATTATCTGTTCTTAATGTCAAAACTCTGAATCTTGAAAGAATTTTTTGTAAAAAAAAATCAAAAGAAAATGCTTTAATTTTGCCATTTTCTTTTATTTTTTCTTTAAGCGTCTTTCTGGCTTCTTTTTCTTCGTTTTCTTCTATTGGCAATTTAGCTAAAACAGGAATCTTGCGCAACACAATTACGCTTATGCCAATGAGACTGATTGAAAGAATGGTCACAGCAAACAATTCAAACATACTACAATTTGTGACTTAGAATTTAAAATTTGAAATTTATAAAGTTATATTAAGTTGTGAACTATAGTTTATATTTCGTATCTCTTAAATCTTTCTATTTTTATATTTTCTCCAAGCTTTGCAACGTAGTCGTTAATCAAATCTTTAATACTTTTTGTATCGTCTTTAACCCAGATCTGAGAAATTAAAGATATGCCTTCTTTATATTTTTTAAGCTTTCCTTCTATAATTTGATTTACTATAGTTTCTGGTTTTCCGGAACCTTTAAATTGCTCCTTGTAAATTTTCCGCTCGCCATCAAGAAATTCTTTCGGTATCTCTTCTTCATTTAAAAAAAGTGGTTTCATTGCCGCTACTTGAAGGCAAATTTCATGGGCTAATTCTTGAAAATTTTTTGAGCGAGCGACAAAATCGGATTCGCATCTTAAGTCTAATAACACTCCAATTTTTTTGTTAGGATGAATATAGGATTCAATTATTCCTTCTCCAGCCTCTCTTTCCGATTTTTTGTCAGCTAGCTTTTCTCCCCATTCCCTCAATATTATTTTTGCTTTTTCTGCGTCACCATTCGCTTTTTCAAGCGCTTTTTTGCATTCCGAAATTGATATGCCAGTTTCTTGGCGAAGTTGTTTAATTTGATTGATAGTTATCATAATTTGGTTGATTATTTTTCTTCTTTTTTTTCTTTTTCTTTCAATATAACTTCTTTTACCTTTTCCAGTACGTATTTTACGGACGAAATGGCATCATCGTTGGCCGGAATCAAATAATCAACTAAGCCAGGATTTACATTTGTGTCAGCAATTCCGATGATTGGAATCTTTTTTATTTTTGCCTCTCGAATGGCTAAATTCTCTTTTCTTATGTCTAAAACAAAAATAGCGTCAGGGATATTTTCTAAGTTTTGAATTCCGCCAAATTTAAATTCTAAATCTTTTATTTCTTTTTCTATTTTTGCTCTTTCTTTTTTTGTATATTTTGTTAATTCTTCTTTTTTATCTTTCTCTCTTAAATCTTTAAAATACCCTATTCTTTTTTTTATCGTTGTAAAGTTGGTAATAGTACCGCCGAGCCATCTTTCATTTACATAAGGTAACCCGCAATCTTCGGCAATTTCTCTTACTAAACTCTTCGTTTGGATTTTTGTTCCAACTAAAAGCAAAACCTTATCTTCAGAAATAAGTTTTTGAATAAATTTTAAGGCTTTCTTAAATTCGTCAGCGCTTCTTTCGAGGTCAATAATGTGAACAGTATTTTTTACTTCCGATATGTAGGGCTTCATTTTTGGATGCAACTTGGATGTCCTATGTCCAAAATGCAAACCCGCTTTAGCCATATCTTCAATTCTTATATCAAAATTATCTTTCTCTTCATTTTTATCTTCTTTTGGCTTTTTCTCTTTTTTTGCCACTATTTCTTCTGTTTCGTTTTTATTATTTTCTTCTATCATTCTATTATAAATTTATTTTTATTATAAAAACTTAACAAACTTAATAGACAATAAGTTCAATGCGTAATAATTTTTCACAACGAAACGCAGAAAGGATTATTACGCATTAGATTTAATATATCACCCTTTTAATTTTAAATCAATGGGTTAAAATGAAAAACAGAAAAAGTGAAATTAAGTCAGATCAGCCAAATTAATATATGCATACATGTTAATTATGACAAAAAAATCCGTGAGCGCAAATTTTTCGCCACAACGACTTTAAATACAAAAAAAATTTTCTAAAATTGCCTATTACTATTGATTTTTCTCGAAAACTCTGATATATTAAAATTATTAGATTTGTTATAGCTATTATGAGAAAAAATATTCATCCGACATATTATCCAAACGCAAAAATTCGTTGTGCCTGCGGCAATGTTTTTACTATTGGTTCAACTAAAGAATATATGGAGGTAGAAATTTGTTCAAATTGTCATCCAGCTTATACCGGAAAGGAAAAAATTATTGATACTATGGGTAGGGTTGAAAAATTTAAGAAAAGATTGGCAAAAAAAAGAGATTACGAGAATAAAAAATAATAATTTCTAATGGCTAATTTTGACAAATCTACTCAAGAAGATAGTTTATTTTCAGCAGAACAATTTGAGGAAACAAAAAAGGAATACGAAGGCATACTAAATCAACTTAGCGACCCTGAGTTGATTTTTAATTCAGAAAAACTTGAGAAATTATCAAGGAAAAAGAAAAATTTAGAGAAAATAATCGAAAAAGAAAAAGAAATAAAAGAAATAAAAAAACAAATTGAGGAAAATAAGGCAATTTTAAGCGCTGAGGAAGATAAAGATCTTATATCGCTGGCTAAAACGGATACTGTTCAGTTAAAAGAAAAAGAAAAATTAATAATAGAGGAGACAGAAAATTTATTAAAGTTATATCGCAAAGAGGAAGATGAAACAGCCTCTTTAGATTCAAAAAATAATGAATCTTCCGCGATAATTGAAATTCGCGCAGGAACCGGCGGTCAAGAAGCCGCTTTATTTGCCGGGAATTTATTTAAAATGTATTCAAAATACGCTCTTTCTAAAAAATGGAAAGAAAAAATTTTGGACTCTCACCAAACAGAAATCGGCGGGTTTAAAGAAATAATTTTTGAATTAACCCCTAACAAGGAAAGTGATGATAAGAATATCTTTTCTAAGATAAAATACGAAGCAGGAGTTCATCGCGTTCAGAGAATACCGGAAACAGAAAAATCAGGAAGAGTTCACACTTCAACCGCTACGGTAGCTGTCCTCTCGAAGCCAAAAAAAACGGAAATCAAAATTAAACCCAATGAAATAAAAGTTGATTTTTTTCATTCTTCGGGACCAGGAGGACAGAACGTTAACAAAAGAATGACCGCCGTAAGAATCACTCATTTACCGACAGGATTGGTTGTCACCTCCCAAAACGAACGGAATCAACTTCAAAATAAAGAAAATGCTCTTTCTATTTTATCTGCTCGCCTTTTGGAAAAAAAAGAAATAAAAACACAAAATAAAATAGGAGACAAAAGAAAATCACAAATTGGTTGGGCAAAAAGAGCGGAAAAAATCAGAACTTATAACTTTCCCCAGGACAGAGTAACTGACCACCGAATAAAGAAAAGCTGGCACAATATTGAAGGAATCATGGAGGGAAAATTAGATAAAATAATTAAAGCCCTCCAACAAATCAATTCTTAAATTAAAATAATTAAAATACTTCCATTAAAAAACGGAGAACAGTTCTCCGTTTTTTAATACAAGGCGGTTAAGCTTTGGT
>CAYZZO010000030.1:0-6525 GCA_964483075.1 uncultured Candidatus Saccharibacteria bacterium
CTACAATTGTTTGTTTTTGGGATATTGTTGTCCGGCTTCTGGGAAAATAAACTCAAAGAGGTTGTAAAGATGGAAGTTAGAAAAATAATAAAGGAGATAAACGCAACAAAACTAAAAGAAGCGGAAAGCGAGATTAAAAGGATAAAAAACCTGGAAGAACTTAAAGGTTATAGCGAAAAATCAATTCCAAAAATTAAAGAAATTTTATACGATTAATTACTAATTATGCCCCTTCTTAAAGAAATAGAAGAGAATCTAAAAGCGACTTCCATGGTCCAAGTGATAACCGAAATTTATCAGGAGGTCGCAAATAGAAAAATGCAGAAAATTCGCCAAGGGGTGCTTAGCAACAGGGAATTTATCGAGCAGCTGTCTCAAGTTTACGGTTCGGTTAAGAGGACCTATATTTCTTCAAAAAAAAGAGAAGGGGTTAAGGAAAAAAGTCCTATAAAATACAAAAATGGGAAAGTTGTTGTTTTTCTTTCTTCCAGCGAACATTTCCATGGAACTTTAATCTTAAATATATGGAAAAAATTTTTAAACTATGTCCCTAAAAATAAAGCGGATTTGGTTATCGTTGGTAGAATTGGCAAATATCTGGCTAGCGCAACTAAATTCAAAAAGAAATTTTCGTATTTTAACTTAGATGAAGAAAACCCTAAAAAAGAAGAAGCTAAAAACATTATTGATTTCATCAGTAAATACGAGGAGATTATAGTTTTCCATGGAAAATTCAGCAGTATCTTATCCCAAAAAGCAGTCCAAACTACTATCTCCGGAGAGATAAGCGCAAAAGAGACGCCAAAAGAAAATAAGAGTTATCTGTTTGAACCATCCATAGAAGATGTTTTAAATTTTTTTGAAACAGAATTAGTGTCAGCTTTTCTAAACCAAATTCTTTTAGAGCATCGTTTATCAGAATACGCGATAAGGATGACAACAACTTATCGGTCGACTCAAAACGCTAAGGAACAAAAAAGAAAACTTAACCTGAAAAGGGAAAAATTAGAACGCCAATTATTAAATAAAAAGCAAATTGAATTATTCAGCGGATTTTCATTATGGAAGAAAAAGAAAATAAAAATATAATAGAAGAAAAAGGATATATTATTTCAGTCAAAGAAGGTGTGGCAGAAGTCGAATTCTACAAAAACCCCCCTTTTGTGGGGGAGATATTAATATTTAACGATGACCCCGATATCCGATTAGAAGTATACGGAGTGACAGAAAAAAATATATTTTTATGTTTACCTCTTACCTCGCCAGATAAACTATACCGAATGGCCGTTGTCAAAAGGACAGGCAAAAAACTGGAATCGCCAGTAGGAAAAGAACTTTTAGGACGAGTAATCGATATCTTCGGAAATCCGCTTGATGGGCTTCCTCCTCTTAATGCCAAAAAGAAAAAATCAATCTACAATGTCCCTCCGTCCTATAAGGATATTTCTCTTGAAAAGGAGTTAGTTGAAACAGGAATAAAGGCAATTGATTTTTTCGTTCCCCTCAGGAAAGGAGGAGAATTAGGGCTTTTCGGCGGGGCCGGCGTCGGAAAAACCATTCTTCTTCTCGAGTTAATGCATAATGTCGCTTTTTTTAAAAACCATATCTCTATTTTTGCCGGTATTGGAGAAAGAACTAGAGAGGGACATGAACTTTATAATGTATTGAAGAAAAATAATATTCTATCCTGGGTTTCTTTGGTTTTTGGCCAAATGAATGAATCAGCGATAGTTCGATCAAAAGTGGGACCTGTCGCCGCAACTATCGCCGAATATTTTCGTGATTACCATCACCAAGACGTTATATTCTTTATTGACAATATCTACCGATTTATTCAGGCAGGCAATGAGCTTTCAACTATGCTTTCGATAATCCCCTCCGAAGATGGTTACCAGCCCACCCTAAACAGTGAGATTGGAAAACTTGAGGAAAGGTTAACCGCGACAAAAAAAGGATCTATTACCAGTATCCAGGCGGTTTACGTTCCGGCAGACGATATTACTGACGCCGGGGTTCAGGCTATACTCCCCTCTTTTGATTCGGTAGCCATTTTATCACGAGACATATACCAAGAAGGAAGATTCCCGGCAATAGATATTTTAGCTTCCTCTTCTTCAATAGTAAACCCGAATATCTTAGGCCAGGAACATTATAATGTTTTAACCGAAGCGAAAAATATTCTAGAAAAATATAAAGAATTACAGAACATTGTTTCTGTTGTTGGAGAAGCAGAGCTTTCCATAGAAAACAGAACTATTTATTACAGAGCAAAAAAGATTTTAAATTTTATGACTCAAAATCTTTTCACTGTCTCTGAGCAAACTAATATTCCCGGCCAGTATGTAACTAGGGAAAAAACTATTAAAGGGGTAAAAGCTATAGTAGAAGGGGAATTAGACCAAACGCTAGAAGAAAAATTGCTTTATATCGGAGGATTAGATGATTTAAAATAATAAGCTATAAAAATTTTTGACGACAATGAGAGAAAAATTTCTCGATGTTAAAATATTTTTCTCACCTATTCTTAGGAGAGAGCCATTTATAGAAAAGGCGGAAGCTGTTTCTTCACAAAATAAATTAGGTAATTTTGATATTTTACCTGAACACATAAATTTCATCAGTCTTATTTACGATGATTTGGTTGTCCATCTTCTGGATAAAAAAAAATTCACCTATAAATTCGAAAAGGGATTATTAGAAGTAAGCGAAAATAAGGTGAATATTTTTCTTGGGCTATAATGAACCAGAATCCTACTCCCTAGGATGGATTTTTAATCTCTGGAGGAGTTTGGCTACTGATAGGAGGCTGAGAAGAAACTATATCCTTTAGAGCAGGAAGGCCCTTGTCAATATTTTCAAGGATCTTTTTTATTTCCTTGTTGTCTGGGTTTGATTGATGTATTTCGCTAAATTCTTTTTTAGCTTTATATTTTTCTCCCTTTTTATCATAAACCAGGCCTAACATATATCTCGCGTTAGAATAGTTTGGATCTACCTCCAAAACATGCTTAAATTCTTCTTGGGCCTTATCTAACTTCTCATCTCTCCAATACAACATTCCTAATTGAAAAGATATTCCAACATTTTGGGAGAGTATTTTCTTTGCTTTTTCCAATTTTAAAATCGCCTTTTCTCTTTCCCCTATTTGATCATAAGCAACTGAAAGAAGATAATTTGCGGGAGGATAATCTGGTTTAAGCTTAATTGACTTCTCTAAGTTTTTAAGGGCTAAAGACAAAGATTCTTTAGCCGCTTTTTCGTTCTTTTTCTTTCTAAAGTCTTGGGCCATTAAGATATAAACTCTGGCTATTTCTGTATAAGAAAAAGGCGAAGCGGGCTCAAGCTCTATTGCCTTTCTATAAGAATTAAGGGATATTTCTCCCGCCCCAGGAACCCCAATTAATTCTCGGTAAAAGAATCCGCTGACATTCCAATTAGCGACGTTGAATTTTGAACAACTGATTGCTTTATTAACAGATTTAATCCCTTGGGCGATAAGTTGGTGAACTATCAGTTTCTTTCGTTCCGGTTTTATGTTTTTATCTTGAGAAATTAAATTCGCCTCGAAAAGATACATTTGAGATAGGTCTCTCCAATAAGTATCAACTGAAGAATTAAGGACACTTGCTTTTTCAATATGATTAATCGCTTGATTTATGTCTTTTCTTTGAGAAAATTTAATCCCTTTTGCGTAATTGACCTCTGCTAAATATTTTTGGGTCTGGAAAATAAACAAAAATACAACGACGAATGTCACCGCCAAAACAAAAAAGAAGAGAATCCAATTCCGGCGAGGGTGGATGTTTAAATTTATTTCTCTTCCTCTTGAGGTATAGAATAATAAGCCGCCGAGGATAAGCCAAAAAGCAAACCACAAGCTAATATTAAAAGGCGAAAGAAAGAAAACTGCGGCTAACGAAGAAGCAGAGGCTAAAAGCCCAACCCTTAAATCAAAATAATCTTTTTCATTAAAAAACTTTTTAGCTGAGAGATAGATTATAGAAATAAATAAAAATATTAGAGAAAGCCCGCCGAAAACTCCTTTGGTAAGAAACCAATCCAAAATTTCTGAGTTGCCAGTGGAAAATCTTGATCCCCAAAAAACAGTATTGTTAAGGATAGGGGAACGATATTTAGAATAGTCAAAAGCAAATGTTCCCGGGCCGCTTCCAAGGAAAATATCTTTGGGACTGCTATAAACTTCTTTCAGAATTCCCACTTCCGAAGAAAAATTAGGAGAAACATGTATGGGCAGCGAAGGAAATCCAGAAAAACGCAAAGGGAAAAAGAGAAAAAAGATAGACAAGACAGAAACTAACATTAAAGCGCCTATCAGTTCTCCGTTATTCACCTCTTCTTTGAAAGAGAAAAATCCGACTGCGATAAGGGCAAAAATTCCAAACAAAATTGATATCCAGGCAATGTTGGAATCGATCAGAACAATTTCCCCCAGCAAAATAAAGAATAATAGCCAGAAAATTAATTTGCGCTTTTTAATGGCAAGGACTAAAGAAATAGGCAAAATTAAAGATAAGAAAATTGCCGCTTGATAAACATTTCCTATTGTATTGAATGAAGAAATTTTTGAAAAATCAAACGGTAAAATAAATAATCTATAAAGCTGCAAAATAAGAAAAAACCCAGCGATTATTCCAGAGAAGAGGAAAAGCGTGAAAATAAAATATATTTCTTCTTCTTTGCGGAAAATATTTATTACAAGAAAAATTAGCAACAAAAAGGAAAAAATTGTAACAAGATTGTCTGTAATGCTTAAGGGCAACCCCCAAAAACTCGCTGAGGGATATAGGGAAAAGATGGCAGAAACAGCGAAGAAAAGAAATAAAATTACCAAGGGAATGTAGGCCCAGCTGAAAACGAGGTTAACTTTTTTCAAGAAAATTATTTTTGCTATCCAAGCAAAAAAAGCAATAAAAACCAAACAAACAAGTAACGCTTGTTTGTTAAAGTTAAGAATGTCGCTTGTCCACGGCAGGAAAAAAATTGGCAAAAAAAATGTTAATAAATAAATACTTATTTTAGAAATTTTTTCGCAATTCCCAGCATAGCTCTCTAATTTTGCCATATTTTTATATTTTAGATGAATTTACGCAATGTAATGTAAAACATTACTTGTGACGGTTTATTATTTTAATATAATACTTATTTGCCAACAGTAAAGGAAAAAAGTACAAAACCACGCAAATGACTCATTGATTTGCCTTTGCATTTTCTAAAATCCCCAATCCTATATAGGTCGCGATTAAGTTTGAGCCGCCATAACTAACTAAAGGCAGAGAGATGCCTATAACAGGTAAAAGCCCTAAATTCATTCCAATATGAACAAATATCTGTGCAAACAGAACAATAATGAATCCGGAAGCGAAAAGACGAGGAAAATTTGAGCTTGCCCCTAAAGCAATTCTTATAATCCGCCAGAATAAAACTATAAATAAGAATAAAAGAACTGACGAGCCTAACAAACCAAACTCTTCGGAAATTGCGGCAAAAATAAAATCAGTATGAGGCTCTGTTAAAAATCCGTATTGCGTTTGGGATCCTTTATTAAAACCTTGCCCCAAGAATCCGCCCGAGCCGATGGCGATTTTCGATTGTGTCTGACTCCAACTAATTCCTAGTGGCTCAATTTGGGGAGCTAAAAAACCGACAAATCTTTCTTTCTGATAATCTTTTAGAAGAAAAACCCAAGATAAGGCAAGAATTAAAATTCCGCAAAAAGTCAAAATTAAAAAATGTTGAAGTTTAACTCCGGAAATAATTAATATTCCAAGCCAAAGAATAATTAAGATCAAGGCTGAACCAAAATCTGGCTGAAAAAAAATTAAGGTTGCAGGAAGAAGAACGTAAAAACCGGAAAGAAAAATATGTTTCAATTTATACATTTCTATATGCCTCATCGAAAAATACTTAGCAAGTAAAATTATAAGAATAATTTCTACAAGTCCTACCGGATCAAAAGAAAATAGCCCTATTTTATACCACCCTCTTATTCCTCTAGTTTCCGGTGCAAAAAAGAATAAGCCGAATAAAGATAGCAATCCAAGAAAATAAAGGAATAAAATAAAATATGAGCTTTCTTGAAAAACCCGCCAATCAAAAAAACTCAAAAGAAACATTAGTAAAAAACTAATTATTAAGAAAATAATTTGTTTTTTGAAATTAAAAAAATCTCCTCTTCCCAGAGAGTAGCTATATATTGATAGCAATCCAATACCGGATAATAAAAAAGAAGAGAGAATAAGAATCCAATCTAGATGGCGAAAATGAGAGATGAATGAATTCATTGTTCTAATTTTCAACGCAAATACCAATTTTCAAACTTTGTTGTTCCTGTTCTCTAAACTATATGTTTATAATCTAATGCTTGAGACTTAATTGAAAATTGAAAATTTGCTTGATAATTGATAATTGATAATTGATAATTTTATCATTTTTGAACTATTCTCAATGTATGTTCAAGGTTGTATGTTCAAGTATGTTCAAGGTTCAACCTTGAACATAATAATC
>CAYZZO010000031.1:0-6497 GCA_964483075.1 uncultured Candidatus Saccharibacteria bacterium
AGAAAAAGAAAAAGAGTACTTTGAAAATATAAAAGAAAATATCTCCAGGATGTCAGAGTTAATTAACGATCTTTTGGTTGTTTCTAGGATCGAAAGGGGAATTTATCCGACCAATAAAAAAGAAATTTCTATAGAAGATATAATAGAAAATTTGATTTTGAGGTTTAAAGTTTTCGCGGAAACGGCGAGAATAAAGATTGATTTTCAGCATCCAGGTATCTTGCCTAAGGTTTTTGCAGACCCATCTATGGTTAAGCTCGTGATAGAAAATCTCATAGATAACGCTTTCCGTTATACGAGGAAAGATGGAAATATAAATATAATTCTCAGAAAGAAAAACCAGAATGAAATTTTTTTCTCTATAGAAGATAATGGTGTTGGTATTCCTAAAGAAGAACAAAAATATATTTTCCAGAAATTTTTTCGGGCCGGAAATGCCAGGGAAAAAGAAACACGCGGGAGCGGATTAGGATTATATGTTTCTAAATCGCTTATCGAAAAATCTAGAGGTAAAATTTGGTTTACCTCTGAAGAAAACAAAGGAAGCACTTTCTATTTTACGTTACCAATTAAGTAACCTAAGTTTACCTGCTCGCAGCGTTTCGCAAGCGAGCTTGCTTGCGAAACGTACGGGTAGGCGAACTATAACGAATTAATCTAATTTATTCTAATTTTTACCGATAATTATTCGGGACACTTGGATAAATCGGATATTAGAATCATTTTTTATGAAAAAAATACTTTTTATTGAGGACGAATCTACTCTTCAAAATACATTTAAGGATGTTTTAAGAGAAAATGGATACGAAATAATTAGCGCCCTTGATGGAGAAATAGGATTGAAATCGGCAAAATCGGCAAAACCCGATTTAATTATACTTGATATTATTTTGCCAAAAATAAATGGACTTGATGTTTTAAAATCGTTAAAAGGGGACGAAGAGACAAAAGATGTTCCTGTTATTATTTTAACCAATCTTGAGAATATAGAGGATGTTAATAAATCGATTGAATTAGGAGCAAGCGCCTATTTAGTTAAAGCTCAATATACGATGAAGGATCTTGTTAAAAAAGTTAAGGAGGCGCTTGGAGACGAAAACCCGACTGAATAAGCATAATAAGCGCAATAGATATATCACGTTGTGTTTATCGGGTTTTAAATCTCGCAGCTATCATATTATGCTTGTAGAGCCACAAAGATTAAAGGCCTTTATTCTAGATGCTAATTTAGTCAGCGAATCGCAATTTGACGAGGCCTTAAAAAGGGCGAAAAAAAACAAACAAGAAGTTGGTGATGTTTTGGTTTCGGAAGGATTAATAAAAGAAGAAAATTTTATCAAACTAGAGGCTTATATTTTAGGCATTCCTTTTGTTGGTCTAGAAAAAGAAATCATTCCTCCGGATGTTCTAAAAATAATCCCTGAGTCCATTGCTAAGAATCATAATATTATTGCTTTTAGGAAGGAAGGAAAAAATTTAGAAGTAGCTATGATCGATCCAGAGGATTTAAAGACGATAGAATTTATCAGGAAAAAGGCTGACCTGAAAATTCTTCCTCGCCTGACTACACCTAAAAGTATCAAAAACGCTTTAACGCAATACCAAAAAACCCTTAAAGCAGAGTTTGGAGATATCATTAAGAAAGAAGCGGGGAGCATAAAATCGATTAAAGAAACAAAGAAGTCAAAAAAAGAAAATTTACAAAAAGCGGCGGAACAACTGCCTGTAATTCGAATTGTAGACACCCTAATGAGACATGCTATTTTGCAAAGAGCGTCTGATATTCATATTGAACCAACAGAGAAAGAGGTAATAGTTCGTTACCGTATAGACGGTATTCTACGAGACGCAATGATTCTTCCAAGAATAGCTGAGCCTGGAATTGTGGCTAGGATTAAGGTTCTTGCGAATCTAAAATTAGACGAACATCGTCTTCCTCAAGATGGTCGTTTTAAGGTTGAAACAAATGAATACAAATACTCAATCCGTGTTTCAATTCTACCCGTTTTTAACGGAGAAAAAATTGTAATGAGGCTCCTTTCTGAAGGCACTGAGTCCCTTACATTAGAACAAATCGGCCTAAGGGGAGAGGCCTTGGAAAAACTTCAGTATAATTTGAAAAAACCAATAGGAATGATTCTTATCACCGGTCCGACAGGTTCTGGCAAAACGACCACTCTCTATTCAATGATGGAAATCCTAAATACTTCAGAAGTAAATATCTCAACAGTCGAAGACCCTATTGAGTACCGGATGCCAAGAGTTAATCAAACTCAAGTCAATCCTAAGATTGGCCTGACTTTCTCTTCAGGTTTGAGGTCTTTAGTTAGGCAAGATCCTGATATTATTATGGTTGGTGAAATAAGAGACAGCGAAACGACTAGCTTAGCTATTAATGCCGCTTTGACCGGACATTTAGTTCTTTCAACCTTACATACCACTAATGCAGCTGGCACAATCCCTCGCCTGATTGACATGAAAGCAGAGCCATTTTTAATATCATCAACCCTGAGAGTTATTGTTGCCCAAAGGTTGGTTAGGCGTCTTTGTTCAGAGAATAAAAAATATAAATTAACTTCTTCGGAAATAAAAAATCTAACAGAGTATTGTGACTTAGAAAAAGTTCTTAAAATGTTAAAAGAAGAAAAGTTGGTAAAACCTAGGGCAAAATTTGGAGATATAGTTTTTTATAGACCTAAGCCCTCGAAAGAGTCAGTCGATGGATATAAAGGGAGAATTGGAATTTTCGAGGTTTTAAGCGTAACGGAGAGCATAAAAGAATTGATTATTAAGAAAGCAAGCACTGGCCAAATTCAAGAACAGGCGCAAAAGGAAGGAATGAAAACGATGCTCGAAGATGGTTTTGTTAAAGCTGCCCAAGGTATAACAAGCATTGAAGAAGTTTTACGAGTAATAAGCGAGTAGCAAAGTCCTATAATTTATAATAACCTATAATTTGTGTTCCAAGTTATAAGTTGTGAGTTTTTCGTGCCTAATTATTCCTATATTGCTAAAAATTTAAATGGAGAAATACGCAAAGGCGTTTTAGAAGCTGTGAATAAACGTCAATTGGCCAATGCCATCCGAGAGAAGGGGTATATTTTAGTTTCAGCAAATCAAAAAAAAGGGAAGGGAAAAAAGCTTTCTTTCTCTTTATCTTTCTCATTTCCTTCAAAGGTTTCTTTAGTTGATAAAATAATGTTTACTAGAAACCTTCGAGTTATGATAGGCTCAGGTCTTTCTCTTCCTCGATCCTTGAGCGTTTTGGAAAAACAGACAAAAAATAAAAAATTTAAAAAGGCAATTTTAGGTATAAAAGAAGATATCAATAGAGGCGAAAACTTTTCAGATGTCCTTAAAAAATATCCGGACATCTTTAGTGAACTTTTTGTAAGTATGGTAAAAGTTGGAGAAGAAGCGGGTACCATGGAAAATGTTTTAAAAGTTTTGACCAATCAAATGGAAAAAGATCATCAATTAAAGTCAAAAATAATAGGGGCAATGATGTATCCGACAGTTGTTTTATCAGCAATGCTTGGCATAGGAACCTTGATGATGATTATAGTTGTTCCTAAGTTGTCTGGTGTTTATTCTGACCTTAACATAGAACTTCCGATGAGCACTAAATTTATATTAATTTCTGGTAATTTTATGGCAAAATTCTGGTATATCGTATTCATTGGCGTTTTTATTGTTTTAATCTTTATTCATTTTTTCTTGAAAACAAAAACAGGAAAAACAATAAAATATAGTTTATTTCTAAAAACACCTATTCTATCTCCAATTACTAAAGAAATTAATTCTGCTCAAATAGTAAGGACTTTAGGTTCATTGATTAAAGCAGGCGTTCCTATTGTAAGGGCTCTGAAGGTTACCGCCGAAACGCTTGGCAATATCTATTATAAAAAATCCTTGTCTATGTCGTTAAAAGAACTAAAGAAAGGGAATGAATTATCCGAATCTTTGAGTCGCTATAGCAATCTCTATCCTGTATTGCTTATTCAGATGATTAAGGTTGGAGAGGAAACTGGAGAAACGGCGACTATTTTAGAAAAGTTAGCCGATTTCTATGAAGAAGAGGTTTCAAATACCACTGAAAATTTATCATCAATTATTGAACCCGTTTTAATACTCGTTATCGGTGCGGCAGTAGCTTTTTTTGCTATTTCTATAATTCAGCCGATTTATGGAATAGTGCAGGGGATAAAGTGACATTGCTACATTGTTAAAATCTATTATTAGCTATGTCTTCGCTAATTTGTTAAAATTTGTGTATTCGTGATTATTTTATGAAAAAAGGGTTTACTTTGGTCGAAGTTTTAGTAGGAACATTTCTTCTCTTGGTTGTTTTTTTAGCTTTTTTTTCCGCCTATCAAGTTGTTTTGAAATTGGTGGAACAAAATAAAAATAAAATTACTGCTACGGCTATTGCCAGCGGGGAATTAGAGAAAATCAGGAATTTAGAATACGGGAACATTGGCATAAAAGGAGGATATCCAGAAGGCGTCTTAGATGCAACATCAACCATTATCGTTAATAATCTTAATTATTCTGTCGAGAGGAGGGTTGATTATGTCGCAGATTCTAATGACGGTCTAGCAAGTCCTGACGATGATTGCCCTAACGACTATAAAAAGATAGAAATTAAAGTTTCTTGGTCTGGCCTGGCTTCAGGAGATGTGAAACTTGTTTCAGACGCCTCTCCCCAAACATTGGCAGAGGAGTGCGCCGAAACAGGAAGTATTCTTTCTGTTTCGGTATTTGACGCCTATGGAATAATGATTGCCTCGCCCTTAATAGAGGTGAAAGACCCTTTGACAGGAGATAATATAAAGACGGCTACTCCAGACAGCGGAAAATATCTTTTTGTTTTGCCTGCTGGAACATATAGAGTAGTAGTATCTAAATCGGGCTACAGTAGCGAGAGAACATATGGGATTGACGAGGTTGCTACCCCAAAAAAGCCGAATCCATCAGTGTTAGAAAATCAGGTTACAGAAATTAGTTTTTCAATTGACAAGTTAAGTTCTTTCTCAGTAGACACATTATCTCCATGGGGAAGCGATTATTTCTCCGATTCTTTCTTAGACGAAAGTAAAATTTCAGAGATTTCTGACTTAGCCGTTGCCAACGGAGAAGTTAATTTAGCTACAACGACAAGTGGCCATAAAGATTCTGGCCATTTAGTGTCAACTTCGACCGCTCCTGATAATTTATTGCAATGGGATGAATTTTCTTTTGACGATTCCAAGCCTACAAACACCCAGATTCTTTACCATATTTTATATTTCGACGGAACAAATTGGGAATTGGTCCCAGACAGCGATTTAAGCGGAAATTCAGCCGGTTTTGGCGTTTCTCCTGTAGATTTGTCAGGATTGGACATAAGCGCTTATTCTCAATTGGAAATCAAAGGAAGTTTTTCTACCGCTGATACAAGCACTACACCAGTTCTTAAAAATTGGCAACTTTCCTGGAAGACGAATAGCGCTACCCCTATAGGAAACGTTACTTTTCATTTAGAGGGAGAAAAAATAATTGGCACAGACGCGAGCGAAACGCCTGTTTATAAATACTCTGAAGACAACACATCTGATAGCGGTGGCTACATTGATATTCCATATATGGAATGGGACAATTATAATTTTTCAGTTTCTCCGAGCACTGGATTGGACTTGATAGGGACAGATCCTTCTCCTCAGCCGATTTCTCTTTCTCCGAGCACAACATTAGCGGTCTCCTTATATTTAGAGTCCCAAAACTCCTTTCTTCTTACCGTTAAAGACGTGGATACAGACGACCCGATACTCGGCACAAGCGTTAGGATATATAATTCGAGCTTAAGTTATGATAAAACCCAGAACACTAACGAGAAGGGACAAACTTACTTTATTCCGTTAGAAAGTGGCGAATATACAATAGATGTTCAAATAGAAGGATATCAATCTTATAGCGGAAATATTTCTGTTTCTGGAGACGAAAGCAAAGTGATTTCTTTAACAAGAATAGAGTAAATTATTATTAATTTTTAAGAATTGAATTTATTTTATGAAGAAGTCTATTTTGTCAAGGACGGGTTTGCCCGACGCCATTTTTAAAAAAAATGGTGTTGGATTTACCCTCGTTGAAACGCTAGTTGTTATTACTATTTTTGGCTTGACTATGGGGGTTCTTTCGGAGGTAATTATAACGGTTTTTCGGAGCCATAATTATGCTTATGAACAATCTCAGGCAGTGGAAGAAGCAAGAAAGGGGGTGGAAACAATGATTAGGGGATTAAGGGAAGCGCGGGCTGGGGAGGACGGTTCATACCCAATAGAAAAAGCGGGCGATAATGAACTTATATTTTACAGTGATATAAATAAAGACGGAAAAGCGGAAAGGGTGAGATATTTTCTTGGTTCGACTAATTCTGGCAACCAGACAAAAGAATGTGTCACTTTCGACAAAGGGGGCTCCTGCGATGTTACTTTCTCTGATTTTTTAAGCGGAGAGTT
>CAYZZO010000032.1:0-5970 GCA_964483075.1 uncultured Candidatus Saccharibacteria bacterium
AAAACTTCTTTTAATGCTTCTTCTAAAATAATATTCGCTTTTTCATTGTTTTTTAAATTAATATAATCATCTGCTTGATTGACTTTTTTCTCTGTTTCGGACAATAAACCTTTGAGTTCATTCTCTTTCTTAATATCAGACCTCTTAAAAATTAAGAAACCGAATAACAAAAGGAGAAACAAGATTAAAATTAAGGTTAATGTTTTTTTGAGGTTAAATGAAGGATTATATCTCTTCTTGCTTTCTGGCGTTAAATTTATTTCCTTGATTGCTTTTTCCTTTTTGAGGGGAACGAATGAAGAAAATTTTTTTTTCTTAATAGAATTTATTTTCTTAAATAACTGTAAGCTAAATTTAATCGGATTAATCCAAGATAATCCTCTAGAGACGAGGTGGCCAATTCTTAACTTAATAGAAGGAGTTTTTTCTCCACTTTTATTTTTTTTAGGATGCCTAGCTATTCTTTTTAACTCAAGGATATTTAATCCTTTTAACCAATTAAAAGGTTTTAAAAGATGATAAGATAATTTTTTAAGGGAAAATTTATTTTCTTCTCGAAAGCTAATTTTCATTGTCCTTTTCCTATTTTCTTTAGAAAAGCTACTTTCTTTTATTTCTTCCCGATTTTCATTTATGGCAATCAATAAACACATTCCCGAGACTTTTGAGCCATCATCCTTGTTGAGAAACGACGAGGGCAATACCTCTTTAAGGTTTTTTTCATTAAGTTCTTCTCTCATTGATTTTTTGGAAATTTTGTCTATCGTATTTTCTTTCACAAAAAATTTAAAGATTTCTTCAGTTAAAACTAAAATCACATCGCCTTTTTCTAATTTTCCAGAGATAACATTAAAAAAAACCTTTAACGGATAAGGTTCAATGTCTTGAAGGTTGGGGTTTTTGCCAATATCGTTTATTCGTCCGTTTCTTGTTAATAAAATTTTTAAATTTCCTGTTTTTGAAAAAACTAGCTTTAAATCATTTATTGTCAAGGCAGCAAAATTTAAATTTCCCAGCCAATTTACGTTATTATTTTTTACTTCTTCTGTTAAAAAATCGTTTGTTTTTTTTAGTGATTGCGATAAAGCCGCTTCTGGAGACTTGGCAGAAAGGCTGTAATAATTATTCTTAACCGTTTTAGCGAGATTATTTAAAAATATGTCGCTTTTGGGAAGAGCGTTTTTGATTTCTCCCGCAACATATAAAGGCCCTAATTTTTTTTCGTAAATACTTTCCGGCTCATAGACAAAACTATCGAGAACTTGATTTTCTTTTAATTTTGGATTGAAATATAATTCAAAAATTTGCATTGTTTTAATTATAATAATTTTTTCAAAGTATAACAACCATTCAAAGCATACAACCATTGATTTTTTTAAAAAAATATGTTATTCTATTAATAAATAAATATTGTTCATTATATTATCAAAAAGCAAGGAGAGAAGCCGATACAGTTCTCTCTTATTTAAGGAGGTGGAAAAAATGAAGGAAAGGAACAGTGTCGTAGAAGAAGTTCTTTTTCATGCTCTTCTTAAAGAATGTGAAAGGGTGAAAAAATCTGGAGGAGATAGATACGGTCCTCTCCCGCTCAAGGAGGTGGAGAGAGTTCTCCGCTCTCATGAGCGCAATGCTTGCGACGAAAAGGGAGGTTAATCCTCATTTCAACAAGGAACGGCGAACAAAACCGTTCCTTTTTTATTTCTATTGTGTAATGACAGACACACATCTATTTGAAAAGATGTTTTAAGTTTGATATTATTGTCTAAAGTAGCAATAGTTAATTTTAGGGACGGTTGATTTGGTGGCAGAGCATCCTGCTATCTGAGCCCGTAGCTCAGGGGTTAGAGCGTCCGTTTCACATGCGGAAGGTCACTGGTTCAAATCCAGTCGGGCTCAATGCAAGATATGCGAGTAGGGGAAACCGTAGGTTCTGCTGGCAGATATTATCTATTTTTAAAACCTAATGGGGCAGCGAGCATTGCAGAAATCATCTGTTTCTTAAGAAAAGCTGATTAGGGTTGAAAAAGCTTGATTAATCCTAATCAAGCTTTTAATTTTCTCAGCGCTCTTTGCTGTACAATTCTAAATAAGGTATAATTGATCTAATGAGCATATTTTTAGACGCTTTAATTTGGGAATTTGTTGATGTGCCGAAGGAAATTATTAGGGGATGGAGAAATTTTCTTTTATTTAATTTAAATCATTTTTCTATTTTAACTCTATTGAAAACATTTATTTCTCCTTGGCATCGTTATGCTTATTCATACGGAAAATTTTTTGAAATAAAAAAGAATATCGGAGTTCTCATTTTCAACTTAATGTCCCGCACTATCGGAGCAATGTTAAGGAGTTTTATTATAATTATTGGCCTCCTAATAGAAGCTTTAATAGTCTTAACGGGAATAATAATTCTTATTGGTTGGTTTTTATCGCCAATCTTGCTATTGGGGGGATTTTTATTTGGTTTAAAACTTTTTATTAGTTAATGTTTAATTTCGATATAAAGAAAACAGCGATTTATCGGGCGGTAAAATGGAGTGAACTTCCTGTCTTTAAATTTGCTAATTTTTTTGAGAAATTATTTTTAATTTTATTCGGCATTGTTTTTCTTTTATTTGTTTACGGGTTTGTTTTTCAGAATTTTTTAGCCGGAACATCGAGAAAATTATTAGGTCTTTCGATTATTCTTCTTATCTCTTATTTGTCTGTTAGCATAAAAGGAAGTTTTTTCGAGTCAAAGCTTAAACACCCGAAACTTAAAGTGCCTCTTTCGAGTGTAGTTTTGTCAGATAAAAAGTATAATTTGGCGGAGTTTCTGAATTTTGGAGCAGCCAAAGCGGTTGTTAAAGCTCTAAGATATTGCCGCTCTTCCGAGGTTGATTCTATTCATCTTTTTTATTTCCTTCTAACGGAAAACCCGAAACTTGAATTTATCTTTTCTCGGTTATTGTTAAGATTTAAAGGGATAAAAAACAGTATAAGAAAGGAGATTAAAAATATTCCCCGCTCGGAAAACGTTTCTCTTTCTTTGTCTAAAAACTTTGAAGATACTATTCTTGATTCCTTTAGGATAGCAAAAGAGAGGAAGCACCTTAGGGTTAGGGAGGGCGATGTTCTATTTTCCTTGGCAAAGAACGACTCGACCTTCGAAAAAATTTTAATCAACAATAAGCTTAGAGTAGAAGACATTGAAAATCTTATTAGCTGGTTTGAAGACATAGAAGAAAAAGAAAAAAAGAGAAAGAGATTTTGGGATTACGATAATTTAATTAAAAGAGGAACATTAGCTAAAGAATGGACTTCCGGTTACACAATAGTTCTGGACAAGTATTCTCAAGACCTGACAGAGTCGCTAAGAAATAAATCTTTTGCTTTTGTTGACCACGAAGAAGAGTTAAATAGCATGGAAAGAATTTTATCCCAGACAGAAATTAATAACGTTTTAATGATTGGAGAAGCGGGGACAGGTAAGAGAAGTATTGTTTATTCGTTTATTAAAAGAAGTTTGTCGGGGAAAAGCTTGCCAGAAATTAACTATAAAAGAGTGGTTGAGCTTAATTTAGCCGAGCTTCTTACCCAAATAGAAAGCACCGAAGAAGTGGAATTTGTTTTAGACTCGATATTCAAAGAAGTTGTTAGGGCTGGAAATATTATTCTATTTATCGATGAATTTAACAATTATGTCGGCCAGTCATTTAAAGCGGGAGTGATTGATATCTCTGGAGTTATCGCCCCTTACTTGAGATCCCCAAGATTTCGCATTATTGCAACCAGCACATATGAAGGTCTTCATAGGCACATTGAAAAAAATTCCTCAATTTTAACTCTTTTTGAAAAAGTGGAAGTTTCTATTATTTCAAAAAAAGACACCCTTGTGCTTTTGGAATATTTAACATTTTTATACGAAAGAAAGTATAAAATTTTTATTTCTTATCCTGCTCTCCGTCAAATTGTTGATTTCGGCGAGAGATACTTTCCTTCTCTTCCTTTTCCAGAAAAAGCGATTGACATTTTAGATTCTGTATCGACTTATGTGGCAAATTCAACCGAAGATAAGGTAATTTTACCAAAACATATAGCAAAAATCGTTACTGAAAAAACAGAAATACCGGTAGGCAGGATAGAATTGAAAGAGAAGAAAATTCTTCTCAACATGGAAAACCTTATTCACAAAAGGGTTATTAACCAAGAAGAGGCGGTAAGAGATATTGCTACCGCCTTGAGAAGAGCAAGGTCTGATGTTTCCGCCAGAAAGGGACCGATGGGCACCTTTCTTTTCTTAGGGCCGACAGGAGTAGGGAAAACAGAAACGGCAAAAGCTTTGGCTGACTCTTATTTTGGTTCGGAGGATAATATGATAAGATTAGATATGTCTGAATTCCAGACAGCGAAAGATATTCAAAGATTGATCGGCTCTTTCGACCAAGAAGGAATTCTGACTACTAAGGTTAGGGAAAATCCCTTTTCTTTAGTTCTTTTAGATGAAATAGAGAAATCTAACTCAGGTATTTTAAATTTGTTTTTACAGGTATTAGACGATGGACGCTTGACAGATGGCATAGGAAGGATTGTTAGTTTTAAAGACACAATAATTATTGCTACCGGAAATGCGGGGTACAAAGTTATTTTAAAAGCACTGAAAGATAAAATTACCTGGTCAGAAGTAAAACAGAAACTGTTAGACTACCTTTTTCAAAAGAGAATCTTTCGTCCTGAGTTTATCAATCGTTTTGACGGTTTTGTTGTTTTTAAACCGCTCTCTCAAGAAAATCTTTTAGATATTTCAGAACTAATGCTTACGAAGGTAAGAAAAAATTTACTTAAAAAAGGAATAGAATTTATTATCACGGATGGAATTAAAAAGAAAATGGTTGAATTGGGCTATAACCCTACTTTTGGGGCGAGAGAAATGAAAAGGACTATTCAGAATAAAGTGGAAAATGTTTTAGCCGCTGGATTACTTTCAGGCGAATTAAAAAAAGGCCAGAAGGTAACGGTTGATCCAGTTAATTTTAAATTAATTATTAGTTCTCAACTATGAAACAAATTAAGAAAATAATTGGTAATAATATCGGTTCAAAATTTCTTCTCTCAACGGAAAAGAAATTTCTTCTAAAAAAACCTTCTAAATTTCCGTTGAAAACAATTATCGGTATAATTCTTATCGGTTTTATTTTTGCCGGAGCTGTTCTTGCTGCTCGTATTTGGGACCCTACTTGGAATCCTTTCAGGCCTAGTCCTGAAAAAGTGATTGAGAAAATGATTAGTAAGATGCCGAACATAAAGACCTACCATTCCAATGTCAAAGCGGACATTGAGACGATAAACGATAAGGGCTCAGGAAAGATATCAATAGGCATTGACGGTGATTCTGATATTAACGACCCCAAAGACACCAAGGCAACGGCTGATTTTAGTATTCAAATTAAAGACGTAGATACAGGGCAGAACTTTTTTATAAAAGGTCAATCAAAAACGATAAAAAGCGCCTCTTATATTAAATTAAATAGATTGATTCTCTCGCCGGAATTAGAATTTTATCTGAAAATGTTCGGAGTTAACAAGGATAAGCTTATAGACCAGTGGATTAAAATTAATAATAAGGCGACGGAAAATACAGGAGAAACGGATGAAACAGGTTTGTCTAAAAGCCAGAAGAAAGAAATTACGGAGAAAATAAAAGATCTTTTAAAAAGAAAAAAGATATATAAGGTTGAAAAGAAAATGCGCGACGCTAACATTGGCGGCAAAGAAGCCTATCACTATCTTGTTTCTTTAGACGAGAAAGGAATAAAAGAGATGGCGCCTGATTTATTAAATATCATTAAAGAATCTTCGGGGGGCAAAGCGTTGAAAGGATATGATTCAGAAATTTTTCAGCCGGAAAAGTTAAATCAGGAGATAGATAGTATATTTAAAAAAACAGGAGTACTAAGCGCGGAAATGTGGATTGGCAAAAGAGATTTTTTC